>JAJZID010000005.1 GCA_021810705.1 Actinomycetes bacterium | reverse complement strand
GCTCGGGCCGGTATGGCAGCAGCTCGGGGATCTTCTCGTGAAAGGGCTCTCCATCTCGATGCCGTAAGCTGAGCGGGTGGCTTCGACCGCCGGTCAGGACTACCCACGCTCCTACGCCCAGCTCCGGTCCTGGTTCAACGAGGACTGGAAGTGCCTGGACTACCTCGACTGGCTTCGCTGGCCGAACGGCTTCGTCTGCCCGCACTGCAGTTGCGAGAGAGGATGGCGTGCGCCCGACCGCCGCTGGCGTTGCGCTGACTGCGACCGTCGGGTCTCGGCGACCGCAGGCACGATCCTCCACGGCACTCGCACCCCGCTCACCGTGTGGTTCGCTGCCGCGTGGCATCTCGTGAACAGCAAGGTCGGCATCTCCGCTACTCAGCTACAGCGCGAGATGGAGCTCGGTTCCTACCAGACGGCGTGGGCGATGCTTCACCGGTACCGCTCGGTGATGGTGCGCCCGGGTCGTGATCGCCTCCGTGGTGACGTCGAGGTCGACGAGAGCTACCTCGGCGGCCCGGAGCCAGGCATTCCGGGTCGTGGTGCTCTCGGTAAGGTCCTGTTCGCCGCGGCGGTTGAGCTCGACGAGCACAGCTTCGGCCGTGTCCGGCTTGGGATCATCCCCGACGCCAGCACCGAGAGCCTGGCGGCGTTCCTCGACGGCGCAGTCGAGCCTGGCAGCAGGGTGATCACCGACGGCTGGTCCTCGTACCCACCAGCGACCCGGGACCACTACGAGCACTCGGGGACCTCGATCGCCGCGTCCGGCTTGCCCGGCCACGTGGTGCTCCCAGCGACGCACAGGGTGTTCTCGCTCGTGAAGCGCTGGGTCATGGGCACCTTGCAGGGTTCGGTCAGCTCCGCGCATCTCCAGGGGTACTTCGACGAGTGGGTTTTCCGTTTCAACCGCCGCCACTCTCGCAGCCGTGGCTTGCTGTTCCACACGCTGCTCAGCCAGGCCGTCGGCGCCGGCCCGATCACCTACCGAGAGATGCGCCTGGCTGGCCGCACTCGTCCGGCCCCGCTCCCGCCGACCCGCACTCGCTCGCGACCCGCCAGCCTCGACCTCGGCGACGTGGGCTTACCGTGGCGGAGACTCGTGCTATCGCCGGGGCGGACCACGGCGTGACCAGGGCCACGGCATCGAGATGGAGAGCCCTTCTCCGGGATCACGGTCTGGCGCTGGCTTTCAGAGGACGCGATCAAACCGTGGCAGTACCGCTCCTGGATCTTCCCGCGCGACCCCAGGTTCACTGAGAAGGCCGGCCGGATCCTCGACCTCTACGCCGGCCGCTGGAACGGCGAGCTGTTACATCCCGGCGACTACGTGGTCTGCTGCGATGAGAAGCCCTCGATCCAAGCCCGGGCGCGCAAGCATGCGACGCTGCCCACCAGGCCCGGTGCCAAGCGCGGGCAGCGCATCGAGCACGAGCACGAGTACAAGCGGTGCGGGGCTCTGTGCTACCTCGCGGCGTGGGACGTGCGCCGCGCGAAGCTGTTCGATCGTTGCGACGAGAAGGACGGGATCGTCCCGTTCGACAAGCTGGTCGAGCAGTTCATGAGCGTCGAGCCGTACAACAAGGCCCGACGCGTGTTCGTGATCGTCTGTCAACGGCTCAGCGCACCGCGGCCAAGCGTCGATCAAGCGCCTGCAAGGTCGATACAAGAACCTGATCCTCGTCCACACCCCGGTGCACGCCAGCTGGCTCAACCAAGCCGAGATCTACTTCTCGATTGTCCAGCGCAAGGTGCTGACACCCAACGACTTTCACGACCTCGACGCGCTCGGGCAGCGACTGCTCGCGTTCGGTCGCCGCTACGAGCAGATCACCACCCCGTTCGAACGGACGCTCGCGCGCGCCGACCTCGATCACCTCACCAACCCGCTCGAGCTACCCGCGGCTCAAGCCGCCTCGATGACGCGCTCTCGCCGACGGTCGCGATCGAGCTCAACTAGGCTGGTCACGATGACGTCCACGTCCGCGAGCCGGGCATGCACGCGGCCTCAGACGAGGAGATCTTCAACCATGCCCACGCTGAGAGCCGAGTCGTCGTCTCGGCGGACACCGATTTCGGAACGCTCCTCGCGACCCGGAGGCAGACTTCGCCATCGGTGATCCTGTTTCGACACGGAAGCCAACACCAACCCGCCGATCAAGCGCAGCTCCTCAGAGCCAACCTGCCACAGCTCGCCAGCGCGCTCGATAACGGAAGCATCATCGTGATCCAGCCGGACCGTATCCGGATCAGAGCCCTCCCGCTACTTCCATAATGACGCCCACCCGTCATCGAGCCGCGGGGCTCCATTGAGGGCTCCATTCTGAGCACAACTGCACATAACTCGAGCCCACAAAACCCTTATTTCATAAGAGTTTCCCTCCCAGGCTCACCCCCGGAGCCCGGCTGGGGGCCGGGCGGTCGCAGGTTCAAATCCTGTCTCCCCGACTACTTAAAGTCACCGTGCTCCAAGCGCGGCTGCTGCGCGGCGCCCACGAATGGCTGAATCGACGCCACACTCCGGTTTGGCGAACGAGGGCCACACGACGAGCTCGCCGCGCAGGACAACGAAGGTGAGCCGGTGAAGCTCTTGGCGGCGCTTGAGCAGCTCGGCGACCTCAGCCGCCCCACGACCTGAGACCACAGGTTCCTCAGCTCTGAGTTTGCAACCCTGGAGAGCAGACACGCCTGAGATCGGGCTTGACGATCCTCCTCCCACCTCCCGGACGACCGGCCAGCCACCCGCCGCGCGCTCAGCCGAGCCCGATAAGCGCATCGAGCATCCGCCCGGCGCGGTTCGCCACAAGCGAAAGGTGACCCTCACCGGGGAGCACGTGGCCATCGGCGCCCGGGACCACCTGCGCGAGCCAGCGCCCGTGGGCGACCGGCACCATGAGGTCCTGCTGGCCCTGCCATACCGTCACCGGCGTCTGGATATGACCTACCGAAAAGCCCCAGGGCGAGGTGAACGCCAGGTCGTCGTCGACCCAGCCATCCACGCCAACGCGCAGCGCCTCGTGAAAGCCGCTGACGACGTCCTCGCCAAGCTCGCCGCGCATCGCCTCAAGGTCGGGGGAGGGCAGCAGGCCGGAGAGCGCCGCCGTGAGCTCGTCCACCCCGGCAGCGAGCAGCTCAGTGCGCTGCGCCTCAAGGTGTGGCCGCAACGATGCCTCGCCGGCGCGGGCGAGCTCGAACTCGAGCACGTTGTCCTGCGCCATGCCGGCTGTGAAGTCAAGCTCCGCCAGCCCATCCGGTGCTGCGCCCGCGATCACGAGCGTCCCGCGCACTGCCTTCAGGCCCGCAGCGCAGGCGAGCGCGTGCGGACCGCCGCCGGAGTGACCGGCCACCAGGCATTCGGAAGCCCCGATCGCGGCGAGCACCGCGGTGGTATCCGCCACCACGTCCAGGACGCTTCGCCCGGGTAGCCGGGTCGAGCCGCCATAGCCGGGGCGCGAAGCCGACACGAAGCGCAGCCCGCGCTCATGCGCGGCCCGCTCGAGCAGTCGCAGCGGTCTACGCGCGCCCGGCGTGCCGTGATGCACGATCAATGGCATCGCGCCAACAGCACCACTCACATACAGCTCAAGCGCTCGTCCATCAGACAGCCGGATCGTCTGTTCGCTCACGGCGCGAGCGCCCGACCAACCAGAAACGGCACCGGCCTGGCCAGGACGCCGAGCTGTGCGGTGCGCACGCTCTGGATCTGAAAGCCGGCGGCGGTGATCGCAGCGAGCGTGTCACGCGAGAGGTGGCATCCGGCGCCCAGCCGCGGCCACAACCCGCTGCGGTCGAGCCACCTCTGTGCCGCAGCGACCGGCGGCCCGGTGGCCAGCACATGCTCGAAGAAGCGCAACTCACCGCCTGGCCGCAAAACGCGTCGAAGCTCGGTGAGCGCCCGCGCCTGGTCGCTAACCGAGCAGAGCACGAGCGATGCGACCGCGAAGTCAAAATCCCCTTCGACTGGCGGCAGACGCTCCGCCGTACCAGCCAGGACCTTGACCGGCACCGGCGCGTGCCCGGATGCCAGCTCGGCACGGCGGCGCAGGTACGGCTCGGGCTCGACTGCAACCAGCTCGGTGACGGTCGGCGGGTAGTGCTTGAAGCCACGCCCATCCCCGGCACCCACCTCGAGGCCGCGGCCCTGCACACCCCGTAAGAGATCCTCCCTGGCGCGCTGGAGGGCGTCGCCGTCGGAGGCGAGCGTCCAGAGCCTGGCAAACACCGGGTGCGACTGTGCGGCACTCATCGCGACACCACCCGACAGCACGCGTGTGGACACCTGTCATGGTGCGCCGGAGCCGGCCACGGCCACCGGCCGGCCCCGGCGCACACGACGAGTGCGGTCACGCGCCGGCGGCCACTGCCCGGTCGCTCGTGTGCAGCTCGACCCCATGGTGGGCGAGCGTCGGTACGCCACCGCCAACGACGTGCACCACGTCGCGAGCACCGAAGCGCTGCAGCAGGCTGGCTGCCGTCGCGGCCCGCTGTCCTGAAGCACAGACGACGGCGATCGTCCGCTCGGGGTCGACACCGTCCGGGATCCCGTCGATTTCGTACCAGACCGCCAGCACTGAGCCGGGCAGATGTCCGGCCTCCCACTCATGGCGATCCCGTACATCGACGATGTGCATGTGATCGGCGTCGCTCAACACATACTCGGCCAGTTCCTCAACGTGCATCCGCCTGGTCTGTTCCACCTCGCGCTTCTCGTGGCGCCAGCTGGTCATGCCGCCGTGCAGATAACCGCCGAACTTGCGCAGCCCGACCGCCGATGCCAGCTGCCCTGCACGCCGGCCATCATCATCGTCGCGGCCGATGAAGACGATCTCCCGCTCGCGGTCGGCGACCCAGGCGAGCTTGGTGCCAAAGCCGGCCCGCATCATCGGGTTGCAGACGGCGCCGGGGATGTGAGCGTCTGCGAACTGCTGGTCGGTACGGACATCCACGAGCAGCGCACCGGCCTGGCGCTTGCTCTCCACCTGCCGCGGTGACAGCGGCAGGAGCTCGACACCGTCGGTCAACAGCGGGCCCTTGTTGAGCTCCACGATCGACCTGAAGTTCGGCGGCTGCGCCCCCAGCTTGGCGAGCGCCTGTGCGACGAACTCATCCTCATCAGTGATCGCGAGCGTCGGATTGTGAGCGAGCTCGAAGCCGATGGTCGAAGCAACCTTCATGTCCATGCCGGGGCCACCGCACATCGAGCCGCCGAGGTGCCCGGGCCAGACCTCGACATCCGCCGGCAGCGACAGGAGCTTGTCGTGCAGCGAGTGGAAGATCCCGCGCGCGCCCTCCGACTTCTCGATTGCGAGGTCCGGTCGAGCGACATCGCCGACGAACAGCGTGTCACCGGAGAGCACGGCCCAAGGCTCGACACCACGCCGGGTGTCGATCAGCGCGAACGCCGTGTGCTCGGGCCTGTGCCCTGGCGTATGCAGCGCCCGCACGATCAGCGTTCCGATCTGGAACTCGTCGCCGTCGTCGAAGGGCTCGTGGTCATAGCTCGGCTGGGCGTCACGGTGTATGTGGATCGTTGCTCCAGTCGCAGCCGCGAGCCTGCCGTGCCCAGACACGTGGTCGGCGTGGTTGTGAGTCTCGAAGATGTGCTCGATGCTCACGCCCATGTAGCGAGCGAGGTTGAGGTACTCGTCGATCTCCAAGCGCGGATCGACGACGGCTGCAACCCCGGCCTTCTCGTCACCGATCAGGTACGACGCGCAGCCAAGATCGTCGTGGGTTATCTGACGAAAAATCATTCTGCCTCCCGGCGTGTCTGCCGACGTTTGCGAGTCATCACGAGTGCACCACTATACAACTGCTTAGTTGACCAACCGCGATGATGGCCCACCACTCCACTTGCGTGGAGATTCGGCCGCCGCGGCTTGCCAGCTTCCGGTGCGCCTCCGTCAGGTCCCGAGCCCGCGTGGGCGCACCGGATCGCATGCGCTAGAGCCTGCCCTTGCACATCCCCTTCCAGTAGAGCATCGGCAGCCCGTAGCGCTTGAGCTGATACATCGACCAGCGCTCCTTGGTCGTGTCGAATGGGAACGAGGGTTTGGGCTTCAGGTCGTAATCGAACTCGGCCAGCACGAGCTTGCCGTAGCCCGTGACAAGCGGGCAGGAGGCGTAGCCGTCATAGGTCTTGAACTCGGAGGCCGGCCTGCCGTTCATCGTGGCCATCAGGTTGTGCACGAGTACCGGCGCCTCCTTGCGTACCGCCGCGCCGGTCTTTGACGTCGGCAGGCTGGAGGCGTCGCCGAGCGAGAAGACGTTCGGGTAGTCGGGGCTCTGCAGCGTGGCCTTGTCGACCTTGACCCAACCGGCCTCGTTGGCCAACGGGCTGTTCTTGACGACATCGGGCGGCCCCTGCGGCGGCGTGATGTGGATCATCTGGTACTCGATCTCGGTGAGTTCCTCGCCCTCGGTGCTCTGGAAGATCGCGCGCCGCTCGCTCGGGACGATCTCCACAAGCTTCTGCTTGAACATCGTCTCGATGCCCTTGCGCTCGATCACCTTGTTGAGCGTCGCCGCGAACTCCTTGACGGAGAAGATCCCGGGCGTGCCGGCCGCGTAGATCACGCGCGAGCGGTCGCGTACGCCGCGCCGACGGAAGTGGTCGTCGGCCAGGTACATGATCTTCTGCGGTGCGCCGGCGCACTTGATCGGCGGTGGCGGCATCGTGAAGACGGCCGTCCCGCCCTGAAACTCCCGCAGCGTGCGCCAGGTGCCCTCGCAGGTGTCATAGCCATAGTTCGAGCAGACGCCGTCGTGGCCGAGCTGCTCCACGGTCAGGCCCTTGACCTGCTCCCAGTTGAGCTTGATGCCGACCGCCACGATCAGGTAGTCGTAGCCGACGCGGCTGCCGTCAGCCAGCGTCACCGCGTTTTCGTCGGGTTCGAAGCTCGCCACCGCCTGGCGGATCCAGCTGGCCTTCTTCGGCAGCACGTCGATCTCGTGGCAGCGGGTTTTCTCCTTGTTGACCACCCCACCGCCGACGAGCGTCCAGAGCGGCTGGTAGTCGTGGGTCTCCGACGGCTCGATCACCGCCAGGTCTGGGTCGCGCAGCTTGCGACACAGGTACGCGGCCGTCGTCGCGCCGCCGGCTCCGCCGCCGACGATCACGATCTGATGGTGCCTGGTGGGCCTGGGTCTGACGTGTGCGCTCGCAAGCGCGTCAGGGATGTCTGTCGACACCGACTGAGTGGTCATGCTGGGTCTCCTTGCTCTCCGCCTCGCATCGTCGACGCGCCACGCATCGACGCTATTAACATAGCTTGTCGCCTTGCATGTAGCAAATGCCACACGTGCTCCCGCGCGTGTGGCGCGCCTTGATCAGCCCGGCTGCTCGCCGGTGGCGATCGGCATGCCGATCATGCTCCCCCACTCGACCCACGAGCCGTCGTAGTTACGGGCTTCGACGCCCAAGAGCTCGTGCAGCACAAACCAGGTGTGGGCGCTGCGCTCGCCGATGCGGCAGTAGGTGATCGCCGGTGCCTCCAGGTCAACCCCGCGTGCAGCCAGACGGACGCGCAGCTGGTCCTCGTCGAGCAACAGGCCGTCCTCATCCAGGGCGATATCCCACGGGACGTTCAGCGCCCCCGGGATGTGCCCGGACCGCTGCGCTCCCTCATCCGCGTAGCCTGCCTCGGCCAGCACCTCGCCGCGATACTCCGCGGTGGTGCGCACATCGAGCAGCTGGGTGCCGTGTTCCACCGCCGCCAGCACGTCACGCCAACGGGCGCGGTAGCGCTCGCCGATCGCAGCCGGCACGCGCGCCGCACGGCCGCTCTCAGGCACCGCCTCGCGGTTCAGCGGCCGCCCTTGGCGCACCCATGCCTGGCGGCCGCCGTCGAGGATTCGCAGATCCTCGACCCCGTAGAGCTTGAACAGCCAGTAGGCGAAGCACGCGTGCCAGTTGCTCTGGTCACCGTAGAGCACCACCGTGCTGTGCTCGCCGAGCCCGATCCGCTGCCACAGTCGTGCGATCGAGTCGCCGTCTGGCAGGTCGCGGGCCACCGGGTCCTGCAGGTCGACCCGCCAGTCCAGGCAGTGCGCACCGGGAATGTGGCCGACGCGGTAGATCAGGGGCCGCTCGTCGACCTCGCAGATCACCAGCTCGGGATCTTCGAGGCGCTCCTGCAGCCAGTCACCGTCAACGAGCGACAGTTCGCGTCGGCTCACGGGAGCTCCGCCAGGTACTCGTCCACCAGGCGCTCGCCAAACACCGTCAGCACGACACGTCCCTCGAAGTGGCGCAGAGGCGCCCTCACGCCGGTGAAGAAACCACCAAGCCCGCGGCGCTCGTAGCCACGCGCAGCCCCGATCCGCGCCCACTCCTCGAGGCTCACGCCGTGCCGGCCACCGAGGTCGTAAACATCGACCAGCACCTGGAGATAGCGCGCCGGCCTGGGTCGGGCCCTCACCGATGCCGCCGCGCCCGCCTCGAGCTCAGCCAACCCGCGCTCGATCCGGCCGGCGGCCGTCCGGATGCGGGCGAGTTCGCTGCGGATGCTCGCCAGCGCGTGCTCCGGGTCCTCAGGCGGCTGCGCTCGAGCCGAACTGCTCACATGAGCATCCTAACGACTGCACGCGCCCGCCCTGAGCGCCGTGCAAGTTTTGCGGGCCCCCGGGGTAGCTCGAGCAGATCCCCTTTGTCCGGCGCGGCGCGCGCCGTGAGCAAACCACGACCGGGAGGACTCATGACTTCGTCATCCAGCAGCTCGAGCCAGGCGATTCAGAGCGCGATCCCGGCCCGACTCGACCGCCTGCCGTGGTCGCGCTTCCACACCCGCATGGTCGTCGCGCTCGGTGTCGCCTGGATCCTCGACGGCCTCGAGATCACGGTCGCCGCCAACCTGAGCGCCGCCTTCACGCAGAAGAGCACACTCGCCCTGACCACAGGCCAGGCGGCTGACATCGCCACTTGGTATCTGGTCGGCGAGGTGATCGGCGCGCTGTTCTTCGGACGGCTCTCCGACCGACTGGGACGCAAGAACCTGTTCATGGTCACGCTCGGCGTCTACCTGATCGGCAGCGGCCTGACGGCGGTCACGCAGGCCGGTGGCGCCTGGATCGTCTTCCTGTACGCCACGCGCGTGCTGGCCGGCACCGGCATCGGCGGCGAGTACGCGGCGATCAACTCGGCCATCGATGAGATGATCCCGGCCCGCTACCGCGGGCGGATCGACATCGCGGTCAACGGCACCTACTGGGCGGGCGCACTCATCGGGACCGCAGCCACGCTCTTCCTGCTGAACAGGCTCTCGGCCAACCTCGGCTGGCGTATTGCCTTTCTGATCGGTCCGCTGCTCGGTCTGGTGATCATCTACGTACGGCGCAGCCTGCCGGAGAGCCCACGCTGGCTGATCATGCACGGTCGCGAGCAGGAGGCAGAGCGCACGATCGCCGCGATCGAGGACGAGGTGCAGAACAGCACCGGCAGCCGGCTCGAGCCGGTCGGTGAGGGTCAGGCGATCGAGATCCGTCCGAGCGAGCGCATCGGCTACCTGGCGCTGCTTCGCACGCTGTTTCGCCAGTACCCCGGCCGTTCGACCCTGACGGCCGCGTTGATGATCACGCAGTCGTTCCTCTACAACGCGATCTTCTTCACCTACGGGCTGGTGCTCAAGTTCTTCTTCCACGTCGGCGCAAACGAAGTTGGCTACTACTTCTTCGCCTTCGCAGCCGGCAACCTGCTCGGCCCGCTCACGATCGGGCGATTGTTCGACTCCCTCGGACGCAGGCGCATGATCTCGGGCACCTACGTCGTCGCGGGGCTGCTGCTGGTCCTCACCGCGTTCCTCTTCAAGCAGGGCGACCTGACGGCTGTCACCCAGACGATCGCCTGGTGCGTGATCTTCTTCTTCGCTTCCGCCGGCGCAAGCGCGGGCTATCTGACCGCAAGCGAGGTCTTCCCACTCGAGGTCCGCGCCCAGGCGATCGCCGTGTTCTTCGCGATCGCCCAGTGCTTCGGCTTTATCGGTACGCACCTGTACGGCAGCCTCATCGGCACGGGCAAGGATCCAAACGAGCTGTTCGTTGGATATCTGATCGGCGCCGGCGCGATGATCCTTGGCGGTCTTGTCGCCGCCGTGCTGGGGGTGGACGCCGAGCGGCGTCCACTCGAGGAAATCGCGGCGCCCCTTTCGATGGTGCGTCACGTGATGGGTCAGGCGAGTCGCGCCGGCCGGGCCAAGCTGGTTCCCGGACGGATCAGCTGATCGCCGATCAGATCGGGGGCGCGCGCGCATGCGCGCCCCCGCTACCAGGGGCGGGTGGTCGCCAGGGGCGAGTGGTCGCCGATCAGGGCAGCTGGTTGAATGGTTGCGTGGTGGACGCCTCCTATCAGCCGAGCGGTCGCGGTCGCGTGACGATCCGCCAGGTGGCAGAGCTGGCCGGCGTCTCGGTGGCAACGGCATCTCGCGCGCTGAACGGCCGCGGCGACGTCTCACCCGAGACCAGACGTCTGGTGGCGCAGGTTGCGCGCTCGAGCGGCTACGGCAACCGCCAGCGTACGCGGCAGGTCGGGCTGGCGGCCGACAACGCACACTGGACCGGGATCGTGGGCGTGACGATGCCCTACTCGGCGCCGGCGTACTTCGCCACGATCCTCTCCGGAGCGGTCGAGGCGCTCTCCGAGCAGGACATGCACGCCCTGGTGTGCCCGACCGGACATCAGCACAACTACGAACGCTCGCTGATCGAGGAGCTCGTGCGCGCCGAAACCGACGGCGCTGTCCTGGTGCTGCCCGAGGAGTCGCCTGCCGAGTTGCGCGAGCTCAAGCGGCAGGGCTTTCGTTTCGTCGTCGTCGACCCGCTGTACGAGCTCGACGAGGACATCCCCGTCGTGTCGGCAGCCAACGCGGCGGGCGCGCATCAGGCGACCGAGCACCTGCTGAGCCTCGGCCATCGCCGGATCGGCGCGATCACAGGACCGACCGTCGGCCTCGCGACCAGGCGGCGCCTGATGGGCTACCACTCCGCCCAGGTCAGCGCCGGGGTGATCCCCGACCCAGCGTTGGAGCAGGAGGGTGACTATCTGCTGGCCGGCGGCATCGCTGCTGCCCGGCGGCTGCTCGCGCTGCCCGATCCGCCCACGGCGATCCTGGCCTTCAACGACAGCATGGCGGTCGGTGCGATCCGCGTTGCACGCGAGCTCGGTCTCAGCGTTCCCGATGAGCTCTCGGTCGTCGGCTTCGACGACACGGTCGAGGCCGAGATTGCACATCCACCACTGACCACCGTGCGCCAGCCGTTGAGAGAGCTGGGGCGCATGGCGGTGGATCTCCTCTTCCGGCTGATGGCGGGCCAGCAGTCCGAGCCGCTGCAGGTCGAGCTCGCCACCAGGCTGGTCCAGCGCGGCTCAACCGCGCACGCCCGCCACTGAGATCGACTCGAGGCTCCGTTGACAGGGGCCAGACGTTGTGCGTAGGATTGCGTCCGGAACCCTTCCGGAATGTTCCGGAACCAGTCTCGAGGAGAGAACATGCACCCAAGCAGGCACGGAGCGAAGCTCCGGCTACGCTCGCGCGGCGCCTGGACGGCGCTCGGCGCAACCGCGGTAACGATGCTGGCACTCGGCGTCGCCACCGGGACCGCAGCGGCTCGGACGCCGCACCTGGGCGGCCCCTACAACGCCGACACAGGCGGCCACACGCTGGCCCCTAACACCCGCTTCTACGTGCCACCCCCGGCGGCCGGCTCGCTGCAGCAGATCGGTCATCTGATTGCCGCCGGCCAGCCCCAGAACGCGCGCCTGCTCGCGGAGATGGAGATGGTTCCGTCAGCCGTCTGGCTTGACGGCGAAACCGCCGCCCAGTCTGCCCGCGGAGCGGTCGGCACTATGCAGGCCGGCCAGGACGTGATGCGCCAGGTTCACACGGCACTGGTCCGCGCCAGCCAACAGCACGCGGTCCCGGTCTTTGTGGCCTACAACATCCCCGGCCGCGATTGCTCCCAGTACTCGGCCGGCGGTGCACCGTCCGATGCGGCCTATGAGTCCTGGATCGACTCGATCAAGGCGGCGCTCGGCAACGCCAAGGCGGTGGTTCTGCTCGAACCGGACGCGCTGGCCAACCTGCCCGGATACTGCGGCAGCGCCTACAACAGCGCATTCCCTGACATCACCAACCAGACCCGCATCGACGACGTTGCCTACGGCGTCAAGACGCTCGAATCCGACCCCAACATCAGCCTCTACATCGACGCCGGCAACAGCGCCTGGCAGACGGTGGGCAACATCGCCGAGGTGCTGGTCGCCGCCGACGTCCAGCAGGCGCAGGGATTCTTCCTGAACGTCTCCAACTACCAGTACGCGACCAACAGCGACTACTACGGCACCTGGGTCTCTGAGTGCATCGCGTACGCGACCCAACTGCAGGGTGAGACCCAGAGCTCGGCGCTCGGATACACGGCAAGCCTGACCTCGGCCGACAACAACCCGCAGGGTGCGTTCAATAGCTGCCCGAACCAGTACTGGAACGGCGGACCGGCCAACGACTGGAGCGGAGTCGCGATGAGCCCCTTCGGCGTGTGGAGCGAGTCGCAGACCGAAGCCTCTCTCAACACCGCGGGCATCGACTCTCGCTACGCCTCGATGCTTGGCACCACGGTTCCGACCACCCACTTCGTGGTCGACACCAGCCGTGACGGCCTGGGGCCAAACAGCATGCAGACCTACGCGGCCGCGCCCTACAACCAGCCCGCGAGCGTGATCTCCACGCTGCAGTCGGGCAACTGGTGCAACCCTCCCGGCACGGGGCTGGGCACCCAGCCGACCACGGACACCTCGACGGTGCTCAGCTCGCTGGACGGCTACCTACCAGCCGGCACGCCGGCGCTGCTCGACGCCTACCTGTGGGTCAAGACGCCGGGCCAGTCTGACGGCCAGTGCGACGCGGCCGGCGGCGTGCGCGCCTGGCAGGACTACACGGCTGCCGGCGCCGGCGGTGGCGACACCCCGCCGATCGCCGGTTGGCCGACGAGCACGAGCTCGGACTGGACGACGTTTGATCCGCTCTGGAGCCTTCAGACCGGTGCGGTTATGGCCGACCCGCCGGCCGGCCAGTGGTTCCCAGCTCAGGCGCTTGCGCTGGCGCAGAACGCCAACCCGGCGCTGCTGCCGTGAGCTGGGGGCGGGCGGCGCCACGCAGGCGCCGCCCGCCCGCACTCGCCTGGGCCACCCGTGCCTGCGCCCAGCACGGCTCAAAACGCGCGCCGTTGAGCGCCAGGTTGAGCCGCGCGCCCATGATCCCGGCCGCGTCATCGGCGGCGCAGAAGCGGCTGGTTGACAGGCTGTACTCGATGTCCATGACCGGCTTGCCGGCGTGCCGGTAGGGCCGCAACATGCCGCACTCGTGGTACTGGTTGCACTGCTCGTCGACGACGCCATCAAAGTAGGGCTCCAGCTGCCTTGCCTGGGTCAGATCGTTTTTCTCAAACACAGCCATGCCGAGCGCGTGGACCTCGCGCGCGACCCACTCGTCGTAGCGCAGCTGCTCACGGGCCGTCAGCGGAAAGCCCGTGTTGTTGCGAAAGCCGTTGATGTTGTCGGGGTCAACGGCGTCAAAGCCCTTGCGCCGGCACATTTCAAAGCGCCTGGTCATGATCGGCTCGAGCACGCGCAGCGCTCGGATGTCAAGCCAGCGCTCGCCAGGCCAGCCGTCACCGCGCCCCAGTACCGAGCGCGGGAAGTCGTGCGCATCAGGGCGCCAGTTCTCCCAGGTGCCCACGTCGATGTAGCAGATCACCCGCTTGCCGGCCGCGTGCAGAGCGCGCACCCGCGCGGCCGTGGTGTCGAAGCCGTCCAGATCGTAGGCGTCGACCGGCTCGCCGTAGTTGATCCGCCCGGTGAACTGCATGTACCAGGTGAGGTGTTGCGGTGGTCGCCAGCGTGCCAGCGCAACCGCCGGGAGAAGCGCCAGCGCAACCGCCGCGCCGAGCAGAGATCCGCACAGACGCACAGACACGCCGTCAGCATATGACGCGGCGCCTAGCCGCCGGCGTTCTTCTATGCTCATGCCCTATGGATCTAGGCGCAGCTGTGTCCTACGAGGTGCTGGCAGCCGGCACGCCGGTGTTCAGCTCCGACGGCGAGCAGATCGGCAAGGTGACCCACGTCCTTGCAGCTGAGGACGAAGATCTCTTCGAGGGCATCGTGATTGGCGAGCACGCCTTCGGCGAGGATCACCGCTTTGTCGACGCCGAGCAGGTGGAGCGGATCTATGAGCGTGGAGTGGAGCTGAACCTCGACGCTGCGGCTTGTGCCAGCTTGCCGAAGCCAACCAAGAACCCGGCGGTGATGCACGCCGACCCGGCCGCGACCCAGGCTGAGCTGCGCCAAGGGCGCCTTCACCGCGCCTGGAACCTGATCTCCGGGAACTACTGACCGAGCCGCCGCGGTCCGCGCCCGTTTGCACCGGCGGATCCCGCGGGTAAGATCGCGCCATGGCTGCACCAGCATCTCAGGACCCAGCCGACGCCCAGCCGCCGCCAGCGGGAGAGGAGCGGCCCCCGCGGGCTCGGTCTGCCCGGCCGACCAATGTCGGTCGCGTGTGGGTGGCCATGCTTCTCGCGGTCGTGTTCCTGGCGCTGCTGGTCGTGTTCGTGGCCGAGAACTCGGGCAGTGTGAAGGTCTCGTTCCTCGGTGCACACGCACGCATCTCGCTGGCGCTCGCGCTGCTGATCGCGGCGCTTGTGGGCGCCGCCGTGGCGCTCCTGGCGGGCAGCGCGCGCATCCTGCAGCTGCGCGCCGAGGTGCGCCGCCTCGGACGCTGATTGGCTAGGACTGGAGCAACGCTCTGAGCGACTGTCTGACAGACCGCGTCGAGGCCAGGACAGCGGTCGGCTCGTAGCCGCAGTGCGCCATGCAGTTTTCGCAGCGCGGGTCGTTGCCGCGCCCGTAGCTGTCCCAGTCGGTCGTCTCAAGCAGCTCCTTGTAGGTGGCGGTGTAGCCGTCACCCATCAGGTAGCACGGTCGCTGCCAGCCGAACAGCGAGTAGCTCGGGATCCCCCACGGGGTGCACTCGTAGTCGGCCTTGCCCTCCAGGAAGTCCAGGAACAGCGGCGAGTGGTTCAGGCGCCAGCGCTTGCGCCGACCGTCGGCAAAGGCCGCCCGAAACAGCTCACGCGTCTGGCGCACGCCGAGGAAGTGCTCCTGATCGGGAGCCTTCTCGTAGGCGTAGGCAGGCGAGATCATCATCTGATCGACCTCGAGCTCGTCGTTGAGGAAGTCGAGCACCGAGCGCACCGTCTCGGGCGAATCGTGGGTGAAGAAGGTGGTGTTGGTGGTCACCCGGAAGCCCTTGGCCTTGGCCACCTTGATCGCCGCCACAGCCTTGTCGAACACACCCTCACGCGCGACCGACTCGTCGTGACGTTCACGCAGGCCGTCGATGTGAACCGCCCAGGCGAAATATGGCGACGGGGTGAACCGGTCGAGCTTCTTCTCGAGCAGCAGGCCGTTGGTGCACAGGTACACGAACTTCTTGCGTTTGACCAGCTGACGAACGATCTCGTCGATCTCGGGGTGGATGAGCGGCTCGCCACCCGCGATTGAGACCATCGGCGCGCCGCACTCCTCAATCGCCCCGACCGCCTGGGCCACGGGCATCCTGCGCCGCAGCTCATGCTCTGGATGCTGGATCTTGCCGCACCCCTCACACGCCAGGTTGCACTGAAAGAGCGGCTCCAGCTCGACGATCAGCGGGTAGCGCTCGTTGCCCGCCAAGCGTTGCTTCAACAGGTAGGCGCCCATCCGCGCCGCCTGCCTCATCGGTACCGCCATTTCAGAGTCCTCCTTGAGTGCTCGACCGCTCCGATGATAGGGGCGCCCGAGACCGGCCCCGCAGCTCGGCCGGCAGCTTGAATTGCACGCTTTCGGTCGCGACGCTGCGCTCGCCGAGCTCGACCTCGCCCAAACCGCTGATCGCGCTGATCACCTGCGCGACGAGATCCTCGGGCGCTGACGCCCCGGCGGTCAGGCCGATGCGGCGGGCTCCTCGCAGCAACTCGGGCGGGATCTGGGTCGGCTCATCGATCAGCAGCGCCCGACAGCCGGCACGCTGAGCAACCTCCACCAGCCGGCGCGAGTTCGACGAGTTCTGAGAGCCGACGACGAGAATCACGTCGCAGTCGCGGGCGAGTGCCCGGACGGCATCCTGGCGGTTCTGGGTCGCGTAGCAAATGTCGCTTGACACGGGGCCGACCACACCCGGAAAGCGCTCGCGCAGCACTCCGACAACCTGCTCGGTCTCATCGACCGCCAGCGTCGTCTGGCTCAGGTACGCCACGCGCGCCGGATCCCTGACCGTGACCGACGCCGCCTCGGCCTCACTGGCCACGACCGTGATGTGCCCGGGCGCCTCACCGAAGGTGCCCTCGACCTCCTCATGACCCTCGTGGCCCACGAGCACGATGTCGAACCCGGCCGCGGCGAAGCGTCGTGCCTCGGCGTGAACCTTGGCAACCAGCGGGCAGGTCGCGTCGATGACCTCCAGCCCGCGCTCACGGGCCTGCGAGCGGACCGCGGGCGAAACGCCGTGGGCGGAGAAGATCACCGTCTGGCCGGCGGGCACCTGGTCGAGCTCGTCGACAAAGATCACGCCACGCTCCTGCAGTGAGCGCACGACGTGCGCGTTGTGGACGATCTGCTTGCGCACGTAGACGGGCGCGCCGCGGTCGGCCAGCACCCGCTCCACGATCTCCACGGCGCGCTCAACGCCGGCACATGATGCGCGCGGTGAGGCGAGCAGCAGCTCGCGCGCACCGAGCGCCTGTGCCCATTCCTCAATGAGCGAGCACGCACGACGGAGCGCCCGATATGCGACCGCTGCACCCACAACCGTCTGCAGCGGCCGGCGCAGCTCGTGGCTGGCGGTGTCGAGCACCACCCGCAGCGTGACTAGCGGCCGGCGCCGGTGCGTGGGAGCAAGCCACGCAGACTCCATGTCAACCGCCAGCGAGCCGCTTTGATAGAGCGTCTGGCGCCGCTCGCCGACGACCAGGCGCTGGCTGGAGGCGACCGGGCCGATGTGCACCCGCAGACCGCCGCGGCGCAGCACGCCGGCGAGGATCGCAGGGTCTTCGCAGCTGGTGGTGCCGGTCGGTCCGCGCAGCTCACTGGCCAGCACGATGTCACCCGGCTCGAGGCCCGGGTCAAGCGCCCCGCAGAAGCCGGCGATCAGCATCGGCCGGTCTCCACCGGCAGCCCAGCGGCGTGCCGAACGGGCGGCGCGCCGCGGACCCATCCCGATCCGGCGCACATCCGCCCACGGGGCGCCGCTGCGCACCGCCCGAGCCTCGATGGCCAGTGGCGCGAGCACCACGAGCCCGTCATATGACGGCTGTTCCGACTCAGCCAGGCCAAGCTCAGGGCCGTTTGCGACCGTCGCACTCATCGCGCCGCCGAGCATGTTGTCGGTGGCACCACTCATGCCGGCACGCTCGCTCGGTCAACCGCACTCCGCGCACCGCTCAAGCCTGCCAGCGCCATGCTGGCGGCCGCCTGGCCGCTGCGCACAGCCCCTTCCATCGTCGCAGGCCAGCCGGTGTCGGTCCACGCTCCCGCGAGCAGAAGCCCCTCCAGCCGCGTGCGCGGACCCGGCCGCCATGCGCGCACCCCGGGCGCCGCACGGAAGGTGGCCGCATGCTCCCGCGTGACGAAGAACTCGCGCACCTGCGCGCTGCGCGCCGCCGGCAGCACGCCCGCGAGCTCCGGCAGGTAGCGCGCGCGCAGCGCCGCGGCGCTGTCGTGACGCTCGCCGTCGGCGGCTGACAGCGACACCGCCAGGTACTGGCCTTGGCGTAGCCCGGAGCTGCCTGTGCGGTCGAATATCCACTGAAGCGGTGTTCCAACCGTGGCGGCGAACGGCTGCTCGAGCACCTTGCGGTCGTAGACAACGTGCAGGTTGATGATGGCGGAGCTACCGAGCGCTGCCGCAAACCCATCTCGCAGACCTGCCGCGGCCGGCACGATCTGCGCCGCACGGTCCGGTGCGAGCGCAACAACCACGGCGTCGGCGTGGCGCTCTCCGAACGCCCGCCCGCGCACCAGAAAGCCACCGTCGGGCTCGGGACTGATCGCCTGAGCACCGGAACGCAGCTGGACCTGCACGCCAGCTCGCTGCAGCGCACGCGCCGCCGCCCGGTCGTGGATCTCAGAGAGCGGTGCAAGCGCCCAGCCGATGTCGCCGGCCGCAGCATCGCTCAGGAGCCCGACCTGAAAGACCTGTGCCGCCTGGGCCAGCGAGGCCTCGTCAACCCCAAGATTCAGCGTTGGTCTCGTGATCAGCTCCCAGATTGCCGCCACGGCGTTCGGGGTCTGGCGCTGCGCGGCCAGCCAGCGACCGAACGGCATCCTGTCGGCCTCCGGGTCGTTGATGTCAACCGCTCGCAGGCGCTGCATCGCCCAGGCGAGCGCCAGCCGCTCACGCCAGCTGACGTAGGGGTAGCGGGCCAGCGACGCAGCCAGGTGAAGTGGCGCCGGCAGACCCGTCCGGCTCAGGTAGCCACGGCGCCCGCCGGGAGCCAGTACCGCGACGGAGAGCCGCGGCTGCATCGTGACCAGCTCCTGGGCGTCGAGACGGCCAATCAGCTCCCGGTATGCGGTGCAGCAGCGCAGGAATACGTGCTGGCCATTGTCGACCTCCAGGCCTCCACGCTGAAACGAGTAGGCGGCACCACCGAGCCGGCCACGGGCTTCTAGCAGGATCACCTCCGCGCCGCCGGCGGCACAGTCCAGGGCCGCCGTGATCCCGGCCAGACCGCCACCGATCACGATGACCCGCCGGCCGCTCATCGCAGTTGCTCCCGGCCGGCGATCGCCAGGCTGCGAGCTGCCACCCAGGTCTTCTCGAGCGGCGAGAGCGAGATCCGCCCAGCCATCACCTGGCCTGGATCGGCGAGGATGCGCTCGAGGATCCGCCCGTAGATTCCAGCCATCGCCTGCAGACAGGAGGCGCTGCGCAGGTCGAGCTGCTCGACCAGTGGCAGTCCCCTGGCAAACCACTCGGCAGCCCGCTGCGCCTCGAAGTGCACGAGCGCGCTGACCGCATGCGGTTCGGCGGCGAAGAGTTCCTTGCAGCCAAAGCGCTCGCGATCCTGCGCCGGCAGGTACACCCGCCCACGCTCGTGGTCCTCGACGATGTCACGCAGGATGTTGGTCAGCTGCATCGCCACCCCGAGGTCGTCCGCCAGACGGTGCGCATGCGCGTCGGCGGCCCCGTCGCTGAAGATCGCCACACACAGCCGCCCGACCGACCCGGCGACGCAGCGGCAGTAGTTGACAAGCTCGTCGAAGCTCTCGTAGTCGGAGCCGATCACGTCCCGCTCGACGCCATCGATCAGCAACGCCAACGCATCGAGCGGCAGGTTGTAGTAACGGTTGGCGTGAGCCAACGCGACCGCCACCGGGTCGTCGGTGTGGGGGCGACCGGCCGCGAGCGCCGCGACCGCCTCGCGCTCACGCGCAAGCAGCTCGAGCTGGACGCCACGATCGTGCCCGCCGTCATCACCGATGTCGTCCACCCGCCGCGCAAAGGCGTAGGCCGCACACATCGCCTGGCGCTTGAAGCGCGGCAGCAACCTGATCCCGTAGTAAAAGTTGGCGGCCTGGCTGCGCGTGACCCGCTCACACTCCCGATAGGCGAACTCCACCTCGACCGCCGCCGTCATCGTCACCGCCATCCCGCCGCCGTTCTCGCCACGGACCATATGTAAGCGGCTCGGCTCGCGTGGCCTCGCTGCCGCTGCGCAAGCGCCCTCAACCCTCCCGCCGTGAAGCCCGCCACCGCCAGACGCAGGCGTGGCGGCAACGTCCGCGCGAGCGGCGCGCCGCTCGCAAGCAGCGCTCGCGCCCGGGCCGCCTCCAGGTCGATCAGCGCACCCAGCGCGGCGCTGCGCTCCGGCCCCGCCAGGTCCCGTTCGCCGCAGCCGCAGCGCTCGAGGTCCTCGCGGGGCATGTAGACACGACCACGCGCGTAATCCTCGGCGATGTCCTGCAGATGTTCGACAACCTGCAGGCCGGCACACACCCGGTCCGATAGCGCAACCCGCGCCGGTGTGGCAAGCCCAAAGACTCCCAGCACCAGCTCGCCCACGGGAGCAGCTGAAAGCTGGCAGTAGTCAAGCAGCTGTGCGAAGGTTTCGTAACGGGCGACACGCTGATCGGTTCGGTTGGCTTCGATCAGGCGCTCGAAGGGGCCTGAAGCCAGGTCGCAGCGCGACACCGTGCGAGCCAGTTCCTGCATCAGCGGGTGCTCGGGCGCCCCCAGCCCAGGTTCGGCGAACACGCGGCGCACCTCCACGCTCATCAGCTCCAGCAGCGCCAAACGGTCACCGGCAGCCTCGTCGCCGACATCGTCGACAAGTCGCGCGAACCCGTATATGGCCATCAGGTCGCGGGCACGCTGCGCGCCGAGCACACGGCTTGCGACCGTGAAGTTCTCGCTCCCAGCCTGTGGGAGAACCTGGGCGCGTGTTGGCAGCGCCGACACGGGCGGCAGTGCCGCGCTCGCCGGCGTGCCCGTGCTCATCGCAAGAACCGGCCCATCGCCATCACCGGGAAGATCAGCCGATACAGATGATATTTGATGTAGAAGTCCGACGGGAAGCCCGTGCCGGTGTGGTATGGCTCGTCCCAGCCGCCGTCATCGAGCTGGTTGGCCGCCAGCCACCTGATCCCCCTCAGCGCCGCTTGGCCGTCGCGTTCGCCCGCGGCCTCCAGCGCCAGCAGCGCCCAGGCGGTCTGTGAAGGGGTGCTCTCGCCCCGACCCACCCAAGCCGGGTCGTCGTAGGAGCGGCAGTCCTCGCCCCAGCCGCCGTCAGCGTTCTGGTGATCCTCGAGCCAGCCGACCGCGCGCCTGATCGCCATGTGTGTTGTCGGAACGCCGGCACTGACCAGCGCCGGCAGAACCGCGCCCGTGCCATATACATGGTTGACACCCCAGCGCCCGAACCAGGAACCGTCGGCTTCCTGATTTTCGAGCAGCCAACGCACGCCGCCGCGTGTGAGCTCGTCGGCGCCGCGGCCGAGCAGCCCAAGCATCTCGACGATGTGGGCGGTCACATCGGCGCTCGGCGGGTCGATCACCTCGCCGAAGTCGAGAAACGGAATCTCGCGGATCACCGTGCGGCAGTTGTCCACGTCAAACGCGCCCCAGCCACCATCAGAGCTGCGCATCCCCTCCAGCCAGCGAACGCCACGATCGATCGCGGCCCGAACCCGCTCAGGTTCCGGGTGGTTGACGGTACGCAGTGCGATCACAACCTCGGCGGTGTCGTCAATGTCCGGGTAGTTGGCGTTGGCAAACTCAAACGCCCAGCCGCCTGGCTCGAGCGCCGGTCTTCTCACAGCCCAGTCGCCGCGCTCCAATATCTGCTGCTCGAGCAGCCAGTCCGCCCCGCGCAGCACCGCATCGCTGTTGCCGGGAACGCCGGCGTCATGCAGTGCGATCAACGACAGGCAGGTGTCCCAGACCGGCGACTGGCAGGCTTCGACCCGCCGCAGCTGCTCGTCGATGGTGAAGCTCTGCATACCCTCAAGACCTCGCGCAATCACCGGATGATCTATCTCATACCCAAGCAGCCGGAGCGCGATCAGCGAATACACCCACGGCGGCTGGATGCCACCCCAGCCACCATCGCGCTCCTGCCGGTCGAGGATCCAGCGCTCCGCGCGCGCCAGAGCAAGGCGCCGCAGCGGACCGAGCGGCAGCCGCTGGTAGACCTGCAGGACCTGGTCGCCGGCGATCATCAAGCGGCCAAGCAGCGAGTGGGGCGTCGGCTGGCGCCATGGCTCCGGGCCGTTCAGCTCCTCGAGTGTGAAAGGCAGCGCCTTCACGGGGCGCAACGCGAGCACGACCGAGAGCGCCACCACCGTCTGCCTGGCCCAACAGGCGAAGTCATAGACGCCCAGCGGACACCATCGCGGCAGAAAGATCATCTCCACCGGAAGCGCCGGCACCTGAGACCACGACCAGGCACCGAACAGCGCCAGCCAGATGTGCGTGAACACGCGCGCCCGCTGCAGGCCACCGAGGGCGCGGATCTGCTCCGCTGCCGCCAGCATGTGCGCCTCTTCGGGCTGGTCGCCAGCCAGCCGCAGCGCAACGTAGGCCTCAATCGTCGTGGAGAGGTCGGCTGGAGCCCCGTAGAAGTTGCCCCAGGTGCCGTCGTCGCGCTGCTGCGCTCGGATCCAGGCGGCGCACCGCATCGTAGGCCCAGGCTCGCGGATACCGAGGAACTCGCGCAGCAGCATGTCCTCGGCGTCCATCGTGACGTTCGTCTCGAGCTCACCCTTCCACCAGCCCTCAGGCTCCTGCAACGCCAGCAGGCGCTCAACCGCGCGGGCGAGCGCCTCGCTAGCGCTGTCGCGCACCGCCTGCGCCTCAGAGGGCTCGTCGGCGAGTCTCGGTTGTTCACGCGGCCGGCTGAGTGCATCCATACTGTTGGCTACCAACCCGTCTAGCTCGAAAATTTGGCCACTTCAGTCCCCCACACCGACACGCCCCGTAACCCGGAGATTAACGACCTCGCGACTTTACGGTCAGCACACGCCGGCCAGGCGCTGCGCCTGAACCAGCGCTACCTCAACCGCCAGCTCGGGCGTGTGCTGCAAACACTGGGTTTTGACCGCGAGTGGGTGCGCGGCGAGGGACCCTACCTGATCGACAGCGCCGGGCAGAGCTACCTGGACCTCTACGCAGGCTACGGCGTCTTCGGCCTCGGCCGCAACCACCCCTTCGTCAAAGCTCAGCTGCACCAGCTCCTCGATAGTGACCCGCCGAGCCTACCGCAGCTCGGCGTCTCGACCCTGGCGGGCCTGCTCGCCCAGCGTCTGGTGCAGCTCGCGCCCGCCTCGCTCGACGCAGCCGTGCTGACCAGTTCCGGCACCGAGTCTGTCGAGGGCGCGCTCAAACTGGCGCGCGCTGCGACCGGTCGTAGCCGCATCCTCTACTGCGAGCGCGGCTTTCACGGTCTCACCTACGGCTCGCTATCGGTCAACGGCAACGACGAGTTCCGTGAACACTTCGGGCCGCTGCTGCCGGGCTGTGAGGCAATCCCGTTCGGCGATCTGGACGCACTGGCCACAGCGCTTGAGCAGGGAGACGTCGCCGGTTTCATCGTCGAGCCGATCCAGGGCAAGGGCGTCTACGTCGCCCCCGACGGATACCTGGCGGGCGCGCAGCGCCTCTGCCGCCAGGCCGGGACACTGCTGATCGTCGACGAAGTCCAGACCGGTCTGGGTCGCAGCGGTCGCTTCCTCGCGCTCGAGCACTGGGGGGTCGAGCCCGACATGGTGACGCTCTCAAAGGCGCTCTCAGGTGGCTATGTACCCGTCGGCGCACTGCTCACAAGCCGCGCCGTGTTCGACGCGACCTTCAGCTCGATGGAGCGCAGCGTCGTTCACGGCTCGACCTTCGGCGGCGGCGACTTTGCCGCGGGGGCTGGGCTCGCCAGCCTCATGGCGATCGAGCAGGAGGGCCTCGTCGACCGCGCGCGTGAGCTCGGTGACCTGCTGATGGATCTCACCCGTCCGCTGGTTGACCGCTTCGAGGTTGTGCGCGAGGTGCGCGGGCTTGGTCTCATGTGGGGCCTTGAGCTGGGCCCGCCGTCGGGCCCCGCGGCCCGACGCGTTTGGGAGCAGATCGAGCGCCGCCAGCCTGGACTCTTCGCCCAGCTGGTGACCGTGCCGCTGTTCCGCGACCACCACATCCTCACCCAGGTCGCCGGCCACCACATGAACGTGATCAAGGCGCTGCCGCCGCTGAACATCCCCGAGCACGAGCTGCGCCGCTTCGCGCAAGCCCTGGAAGCGGTCCTCTCAGGCGTCGAGTCGCGGCTGCTGCGCCGCTACGCGAGCCTCGGCCTGGGGCTTGGCCGCCGTGCCGCGCGCGCCCGCTGACCGGGCAGCGCCGACGCTCAGCGCGATGCCCCCGCCGGCAGCCAGCTGAAGCGCCAGGCGCAGAAGGCGCCGGCACCGAGCGCCCATACAGCCAGCACGAGCATGTCGGTGGCGGAGATGGAGGCGCTGAAGCTCGCATGCACCGAGGCGAGGTGCAGGCTGTTTGAGAGGTGCTGCACCGGGAACACGTCAGCCAGGTCACGCAACGCCGGGCTCAGGTTGCTGATCGGTATGAACACGCCCGAGATGAACCACAACGGCAGCATCGTCATCTGCACGGTCGGCTGCGCCGCCTCCTGCGAGCCGATCATGCCGGAGACCGCGTAGCCGATGCTGGCAAACGCAAGCGTCCCCACGAGGGTCGTGCATGCCACCCCCGCAAGCGCCGGCCCTGCGAACGTGACCCCGTAGAAGATCCTGGCGACCACCAGCAGGATCGCTGCCGTGATCGCGGTGTTGACCACGGTTGCCAGTGCCTGCCCGGCGATCAGCACCGCGGCCGGCACCGGCGTGGCGCGCCGGCGCTTGAGCACCCCGGTCTCGCGCAGGCCGGAGATCGAGATCACGAGGCTCGCGTACGCGTTGACCACGATCGACATCGCCAGGATCCCCGGTACGTAGAAGACCTTGAGCGATACACGGCTGCCGTCGACCAGCGTGTGCTCATTGCCGAAAACGCCAATGAAGATGACCAGCAGCACGATCGGGAAGATGATTCCCATGAGGCGGGCGCGGGGGCTGCGCAGGCTGATGCGCAGGTCGTAGGCGGCCTCGTGCAGGACCATCGCCAGCGGACCGCGGGCGGCGGCCGAGGGGCCGTCCTGGCTGACGCTCGCGGAGCCATCCTCGGCCACCCGCACCTGCCGCTCCCTGCGCAGGCGCATGAGCCGCTTGATCAGAAAGAACATCGCTCTACTCCCCACTCGTCAGTTGCAGGTACACGTCCTCGAGCGTGGGACGGCTGACCTCGAGCGACTCGAGCTCGAGGCCGCGTTCGAGCGCCCAGCCTGAGAGCGCGTGCAGGTCGGCCGTGACCGAGGTGCTCGGCAGCCTTAGGAGGCCGTCATCGTCACGCGCAAGCCGCTGCGCGAGCGCCGGCGGCAGCGTCTGCAGGTCGGCCGCCGCGCCGAGCATGAAGGTGATCCGGGTGGCCTCCAGCTGCCGGCCACCGAGCGTCTGCGGCGTGCCCTCGGCGACGATCCGCCCCGCGGCGATCACAGCGATCCGGTCGGCGAGGCGCTCGGCCTCGTCCATGTAGTGCGTGGTCAGAAAGATCGTCTTGCCGAGCCGGCGCAGCCCGTCCACCACCTCCCAGGCGGCGCGGCGCGCGGAGGGGTCAAAGCCGGTGGTGGGCTCGTCCAGGAAGATCAGCTCCGGATCGCCGATCAGTGCAAGCGCCACATCGAGGCGTCGGCGCTGGCCTCCGGAGAGCTTTGCGGCGCGCTCATCGGCCTGTTCGCTCAAGCCGACCAGCGCGAGCGTCTCGTCGATGTTGCGCGGCGATGGGTAGTAGCCCGCGTAGAGCGCGACACACTCGCGCGTGGTGAGCCCCGGCTCGGCACCTGACTCCTGCAGCACGATCCCCAGCCGCGCCCGCCAGCTGCCGGGCGCCTGCCAGGGATCCTGGCCGAGCACCCAGACCGAGCCGTCGCTGGCCTGCCGGAAGCCCTCGAGGATCTCAACCGTCGTGGTTTTGCCGGCGCCGTTGGGTCCCAGGAAGGCGAAGATCTCGCCGCGGTGGACCTCGAGGTCGATGCCGCGCACGGCCTCGTGCTCGCCGTAGCGCTTGACCAGACCCTGCACACGGACCACAGGCTCGGGCCGGCCAGCATCTGCGGCGGCCACCGCAGCGTCAAGTGAGTTGGTGAACATACCCATCAAGGTACGCGCCGGTGCGGCCGCCGTCATCGGCGCACGGGTCGATTCGCAGGCTCCACCCGCGGGTGGAGCCACGGCTCCCGACACTCCACCCGGACGCCGATGACGCCCACGCGCCCGCGGCTTATTGTGTGCGGGCATGAACAGCCAGGCAACCAGGCCCGCGGAGGCCCGGATACTGCGCAGCATCGGCGTGGGCTGGCTGGCAGTGTTGGTGGCCTTCACCGCTACGACGCGTCCGCTGCCGGGCCTCAGCGGGCGCGGGCTGCCGGTGCTCGCGGGCGTCGCGCTGATGGCCGTCTGCGGCATCCTGGCACGACCGCGCGGCGGCGGCCCGCCCGGCGCCCTGACGCTCAACCGCCGGCCGGGCCCGCAGATGGCGCTGCTGCTCGGCGTGGTCGCAGGCGCGGTGCTGCTCGCCGTCTATCAACCGAACGGCATCTGGCTGGCGGGGCCCTACTACGTGGCGATCGTCGCGGCAAGCACGCTCGACCGCCGCTGGGGGGCGATGATGCTGGCTGCCGGCACGGCGCCGTTCACGCTCGGCGCGCTGGTCCAGGGGCGGTTCGACACGGCGCTCTCGGCGTCGGTGGCCATCATTCCCTGGTATCTCATCCTGCGGCTGATGCGGATGCTCGGCGAGCGCAACCGCGAGCTGGAGGCGTCGCGCACAGCCGCCGTGGAGGCGGCCGCGCAAGCCGAGCGCGCCCGGATCGCGCGCGAGCTGCACGACGTGCTCGCACACTCGCTCTCAGCACTTGCGCTGCAGCTCGAGTCAACACGCCTGCTCGCGCGCGACCACGGCGCCGACCCGCAGCTGGTCGACGCGATCCAGCAGGCCCACGCACTCGCCGCCGGCGGCCTGGACGACGCCCGCCACGCGGTCGCCGTGGCGCACGGCCAGGAGCTGCCCGGCCCTGAGCGCCTGGCGGCGCTGGCGGACGCGTTCGGCGAGCAGGCGGGACTGCCGGTGGCGGTGGCGGTCAACGGCGAACCGCGCGAGCTCAGCGCGCAAGCTCGCCTGGCGGTCTATCGCACAGCCCAGGAGGCGCTCACCAACGTGCGCCGCCACGCCGCGGCGCAGGGTGTCAGCGTCAGCCTCGACTACCTGCCGGCGCTCACCGTGCTGGTCGTTGAGGACCATGGCGCCGCCGGCGTCCCGCCTCCGCCCGCGCCACTACAGAACGCCGGCCACGGACTGGCCGGGATGCGCGAGCGCGCACGGCTGCTCGGCGGAGAGCTGCTTGCATCCCCCACCGAACGCGGCTTCCGCGTCGAGCTGCGGCTGCCGGCATGAGCGTCCGCGTACTGCTGGCAGACGACCAGCGCCTGGTCCGCGAGAGCCTCGCCACACTGATCGGGCTGCTCGAGGGCGTGGAGCTGGTCGGCGCCGCCGCGGACGGCGAGCAGGCGCTCGCGCTGGCAGCCGAGCTCGCACCGCAGGTGGTGCTGATGGACCTGCGGATGCCGGGGATCGACGGCATCGAGGCGACCAGACGCCTGCGCGAGCGCGCTCCTCAGATCGGCGTGATCGCGCTCACCACCTACGCCGACGACGAGAGCGTGCTCGGCGTGCTGCGCGCCGGCGCCAGGGGCTACCTGACCAAGGACGCCTCAAGCGAGGACATCCGCGCGGCGATCCTCAGCGTCGCCGCGGGGTCCGCGAGCCTCGACCCGTCGATCCAGCACCATGTGGTGGCGGCGCTGGCCAGCGGGCCAGCGCCGCCAGACAGGCCTGATGGCACAGCCTTCGGTGCGCTGCCCGACGAGCTCACGCCGCGCGAGGCAGAGGTGCTCGGGCTGATCGCCGCGGGGCTGAGCAACCTGGAGATCGCGCAGCGGCTGTACGTCAGCCCCGCGACCGTCAAGTCCCACATCAACCACGCCTTTGCCAAGGCCGGGTTGCGCGACCGCGCCCAGGCTGTCAACTACGCCTACCGCACCGGGCTGGCCCAACCGCCCCGCTGATCTGGCGGCGCTGAAAACCCGCAAGGATCGCGCTTCCTGACCCCCCATGCGTCGGGGCCGGACGGGCCAAGCGCCGCGAAGTTCGTTAGCTTCGAACATCGAGATGACCGCCTGGGGCGTTCTGCTGCCGACATTCGATCCATTGCGCACAGGCGCAGGCTTCCCTGTGGCCGAGAGCGCACGCCTGGCAGAGGCGGCCGGGTTTGACTCCGTGTGGGTCGGCGACCACCTCAGTTGCCCGGCACCGGTGCTGGACGCGACGATCTGCCTGGGTGCCGCCGCAGCGGTCACAGAGCGAGTCACGCTCGGCTTCAGCGTGATGCTCCTGGGGCTGCGCCAGAGCGCCTGGGCTGCCAAGCAGATCGCGACGCTGCAGCACCTCTCGGGCGGCAGGCTTGCGCTGGGGGTCGGCGTCGGTGGCGAGTTTCCGCAGGAGTATGCCGCCGCCGGGTTGCCGCTGGCGGGCCGTGGCGCACGCCTTGATGAGGCGCTTGCGCGCCTGCCGGCCCTGCTGGCTGGCGCCGGCGAGCCCATGCTCGAGCCGCCCGCGCCGATGCCGCCGCTGCTGGTCGGCGGGCGCAGCGACCGCGCGCTTGAGCGGGCCGCCCGCTTCGCCGACGCCTGGCTGCCGATGTGGATCTCGCCCCAGACGCTCGCCCAGCGCGGCGAGCGTCTGGGCGAGCTCGCGGCCGCGCAGGGTCGCCCGGCACCAAGGCTCGCGCTGCTGGTGCTGGCGCACGTCGGTGATGACGCCGCCAGCGCCCGCGAGCAGGCCGCGGCACATGTGCACGGCCAGTATGGGATGGCGCTCGAGCAGGTTGAGCGCTGGAGCGCGATCGGCACGGACGCAGCGGTGAGCGACTTCCTTGCGCCCTACGCGCAGGTCGGGGTCAGCGAGATCCTGCTGCTGCCGATGGGCGCCGCGCCGCTTGAGCAGATCGGTCGCCTGGCGGCGGTCACGCAGGCATTAAGATCGACCGGCCAGGTGGCCGCAGAGGCCGCCACCGTAAGGTCAGGAGGCACCGCGTGAGCTCAGGAAACCATCACTACCGCTACGACCCGGAGGGCTTCCGGGAGGTCTTTGAGCAGCACTTCGGCTACCTGGCCGGGGTGCGGCGCAACAGCCTGCGCTACGCCTCGCGGCCGGCGCTTCACGATCCCGCGGGCGGACGGCAATGGACCTACGCGCAGCTCTGGGAGGACACGGGCCGACTGGCGGCCGGGCTCCACGAGCGCGGCGTACGCACCGAGGACGTGGTTGTCTTCGACCTGTTGAACGGGCCTGAGTTCGCCCTGGTCTGGATCGCCTGCCAGCGGCTCGGCGCGATCGCTGCGCCGATCAACTTCCGTCTGGCCGCTGGCGAGGTCGCACACGTGCTGGACGACAGCCGACCCAAGGTGTTCATCCTCGACTCGAGCCTGACGGCGGTCGGCGCCGAGGCGCTGTGGCTGGCTGACCACCACCCGTCGCTGGTGGTCGGCGTCAACCACCAGGACTGGACAAGCCCCGTCGGTGCCGCGATCCCGTTTGCCGAGATCCTCGCTCCTGCCGGCAGCGAGCCGCCGCCGGCAGCGGAGCGCTCGATCTACGCAGAGACCACGCGCCTTTACACCTCAGGCACCACCGGCCTGCCCAAGGGTGTTTCGCTGCCCGATGTCGTGGAGGTCTTCTCAGCCCACGACGTGATCATGCACTTCCCGCTCTCGCCCGAGGACCGCACGCTCAACATGACCCCGTGGTTTCACCGCGGCGGCCTGTACTCGGGCGGCCCCAACCCCGTCTTCTATGTCGGCGCCTGCGCGGTGGCGCTGCGCAGCTTCGACGCCGCCACCGTGCTCGACTGGGTGGCCGAGCACCAGCTCACCTTCCTGATCGGCGCCCCCACCAACCTGGCGATGCTCGCCGCAGAACAGCAGGCCCGGCCACGCGAGCTCTCCAGCCTGCGCGGGATCGTGACCATGGGCTCACCGCTTGACCGCGAGTCCTGCCTGCGCTACCAGGAGCTGCTGACACCCCGTATCTTCAACGGCTACGGCACCACCGAGGCGTTCTGGAACACGTTTCTGCGCCCCAGCGACCTGCCCGCCCACGCCGGCTCGGCCGGCCGCGCCTGCACCGACGACGACGTCGCCGTGGTGAAGGTCTATGAGGACCGTGTCGCTGACCCCGACGACCTTGCCGCGCAGGACGGGCAGGAGGTCGGCGAGGTGATCGTGCGCTCGGTCAAGTCCGGCTACGCCTACGTGAACAACAACGAGGAGCAGGCCGCCCGCTTCCGCGACGGCTGGCTCTACATCGGCGACCTTGCCACCTGGGACGAGGAGCGCTACGTGACGATCGTGGGGCGCAAGGACGACATGATCATCTCCGGCGGCGAGAATGTGCACCCCACACAGGTCGAGGCGATCCTCAACGAGCACCCGGCGGTGGCCGACTCGGTGGTGGTTGGCCTGCCCGACGAGCGCTGGGGTGAGCTGGTGCTCGCCTACGTGGTTGCCCGCGGCGGCGTCCCGCTGGACGCCGCCGAGCTCGACCGCCACGCCCGCGAGCACCCGATGCTGGCCGACTACAAGCGCCCGCGCGCCTACCGCTTCATCGACGAGATCCCGCTGACTGCGACCGGCAAGAAGCTCCACTACCGTTTGCGCGAGCAGGCGCTTGCCGACGTGCAGGCAGGCCTGCTGGAGCGCCCTTGAGCGCCCCGGCATCGCACGGCGGCGATCCGGTGATCACCGGCATCGGCGCCGTCACACCACTTGGGCTCGACGTGCCGAGCACCTGGCGGGGGCTGCTCGCCGGCGAGTCGGGTGTCGCCGAGATCACCCACTTCGACGCTTCGTCGCTGCCCACTCGGATCGCCGCCGAGGTCAAGGGCTTTGACGCCGAGGCGCTGCTCGGCACCAAGCGCGCACGGCGCTCGGCCCGCTTCTCGCAGCTGGCGGTCGCGGCCGCGCGCGAGGCCTTCGCCGATGCGGGTTTTGAGCCCGGCGCTGGAATCGAGCAGCTGGCCGATTATGAGCGCGTGGGTGTGGTGGTGAACACCGCCGTGCCGGGGATTCCCGAGAGCGAGACCAACGTTCGTGGCCTGATCGCCGAGGGTCTGAGGGCCGTGAGCCCCTACTACGTGCCGTCGATGATCCCGAACATGCCGGCCTGCGAGGTCGCGATCGACCTCGGCCTGCACGGCCCCGTCACCGCCAGCTCGCTGGCCTGCGCGAGCGGCAACGCGGCGCTGCTCGAGGCGCGCCGACTGATCCTGGCGGGCGAGGCCGACGTGGTGGTGGCCGGCGGCACCGACGCCGGGATCGCGCCGGTGATGTTCGCCGGGCTGTGCAACATGGGCGCGCTGTCAGCCCGCAACGACGAGCCGCAGCGCGCCAGCCGGCCCTTCTCGGCCGATCGCGACGGTTTCGTCTACGGCGAGGGCGCGGTGCTGTTCGTGATCGAGTCAGCCGCACACGCCGCCGCGCGCGGCGCCCGCACCTACGCCACCCTGGCGGGCGGCGCGCTCACCGCCGATGCCTTTCACATCAGCCACCCGGACCCCACCGGACGCCAGCCGCGCCGGGCGATGGCACTCGCGCTCGAGCGCACCGGCACCGACCCGGCCGAGGTCGACTACATCTGCGCGCACGGAACCGCCACCCGGATCAACGACGCGGTCGAGACAAGCGCGATCCGTGATGTCTTTGGCAGCGCCGCCGACAGCCTGCTGGTCAGCTCGCCCAAGTCGATGGTCGGGCACATGATCGGTGCGGCCGGGGCGCTCGGCGCGATGGTCAGCGTGCTGGCGATGCGCGACGGCCGGGTGCCGCCGACGATCAACCTCGAGACCCCCGACCCGGCCTGCGACCTTGACTATGTGCCGCTCGTGGCGCGCGAGGCAGTGGTCGGGACCGCCATCGTCAACGCCTTCGGCTTCGGTGGGCAGAACTGCGTGCTGGTGCTGACAGCGGTCTGAAACGCGCGACGCCCGCGCTGGTAAACCAGCGCGGGCGTCTTGTTGGGGGCGTGTGGCGGAGGACCCCAGCGCTCGGCTCGCGGTCCCGGTCTCCCCGGTCAGGTTCCGGGCTGCGAGCCGAAGTTTTGAAGTTCAGTTGACGCTGACGGTCTCCTTGCGCTCGGCCCTGTAGGCGTCGGTGCCTTCCAGAACCCGCGCATCCGGCGGGGTCTGGGCTGCGTGACGGAGGCCGAGGAGCGTGAGGATCAGGAGCAGGACCGCGCCGGCGTAGGCCGCGACCGCACCCCACATCATCACCGTTCCGACAACCCCGAACCCGTAGGCCTCAAGCAGCAGGCCGCGTAGCGTGGTGCCCTGGAAGACGGTCGTCTCAAGCCCGCTGAACTCAGCCGCAGCCTTGCTACCCGGCTTGGCCGCACGGGCTGCCGTGCTGACCTTGCTGTAGATGCCGTGCAGCGGCATCGCGTACAGGTGCTGGCCGATGAAGTCGTTGGCGTAGACCTGTGCCTCGGTGCCCGTCAGGAGCTGCTTGCCGGCGTAGGGCGAAAGCGCCGGGATCATCAGCTTGGCGTTGGGAAACTCTGGGTCGGTTACGGCCTTCTGCCCGCCCTTCGCGTACTGCGCCTTGACGGCGTTGATCTCGCTCTGGGTGGGGAAGAAGATCTGCTGCTGGGCCAGCTGGTTGTGGACGTTGTTCGAAGCGAAGCTTGAGCCCCACGTGAGCAACCCGCCAGCGACCAAGAGCACCACCACCAACAGCGCACCCGTGCCTGATACGAGCCTATCGAAAACTCTGCGTTGCATTCCGGGTTCCTCCTTGTTGTCTGGGAGTTTCAGTCCTCCGGTTGCAACACAGATGATCACCGCACAGGGAGCCTGAGCCATCGTGGGAGGCTCCTACGGCGGCTGCGGGCCTACACCTAGAGCGAGTCGGTGTTTAAGCGCGGCGGCTGCCGTGTAATTTCCCGCCGGCGCTCAACGCCCGCGCAGGAGCAGGCGTGCCAGCAGCGCCAGCGCCGCCGCGCCGGCCAGTGTGAAAGCCGCAAAGGTGAGCGGCCGGTGCCCGTTTGCGGCGGGCGCCAACAGCTCAAGCGCCCCGACGGCGATCAGCTGACACGGCACCTGGATGACCACAAAGCGCCGCAGCGGCGCGAGCAGTGCGACTGGTGAGAGCCAGCTGCGCCACGGCACCACATAGCTCAGGCCGGCGAGGATGTGCAGCAGATGGACGCCGGCGATCAGCACCAGGATGCGCCAGTCGAGCACCGCGCGGTGGCCGAGCTCGCCAAGTGCCAGAAACAGGATCAAAAGCCAGCCGAACATGTAGTCGGGCACCGAGGCGGCGAGCAGCGCCAGCAGCACACCGACGTAGAACCAGCCATGTGGCCCGTAGACCAAAAGCGCCAACGCGACCGCCACGGCCACCAGTGCCAGGCGCACCGCGGCGCCCGGGATCGGAGCCCGGGCCGGTAGGTCGGCCGGCGCTCGCAGGCGCCGCAGCGTCGGGAGCTCGCCAACGTTCACCGTCTCACCGCCCGTGAGCCACGGCGTCGCACCGGTCGGCTGAGCAGCTCGAGCCGTGCCGCGAGCGGCAGCGCGCCTTCATCTGTGGCCCAGCGTAGGAGCTCCACCCCATGGCTGCGCAGCGTGCGGATACGGTCGTCTCGGGCCATCATGATCATCCGGTGCGCGATCCGCTGGCGGCGGTCGGCGCGAACAAAGCGAGGCGGTGGCAGCACGTCCACGGCAATCACCCGGTGCCCGCCCGAGAGCCAGCGCAGCGCCAAATCCACGGGCTGGTCGTCCAGCAGACTGGAGAGCAGGTAGACAAGCGCCCCAGGCGGAACGATCGGCGCTCGCCTGTGCCTGAAGGGAACCTGTGAGGGGGCGGTCACCTCGATCGCGCGTGCCAGCTTCCAGAGGTGGCGGGTGCCGCCTGCGTGGGCGATCATGCGGGCGCGGCTCGATAGATCCTGGAAGCCGACCCGGTCACCGGCCGCGATGTAGGCGCCGGCGAGCGAGCTTGCCGCCTCGCGCGCCACGTCCAGCGAGCTCAGTCCCTTCTTACCGGCGGCGTTGCGGCTCCACTCGGCGACCTCCTCCCCCACATCGTCGCGGCTGTCCATCACGATCAGCACGGTCGCGTCGGCCAGCGCGTTGGTGCGCCTGACGTAGAGCTCACCGGCATTCATCCCCAGACGCGCGGTCGCGCGCCAGTCGATCCGGCGCAGGCGGTCACCCGGGCTGAACGGGTGGATGTCACGGAACTCGCCACCGTCGCCCAGCCGCGCGGACTCGTGCGTGCCGGTCATCCCCTGCAGGCGCACCGGCAGCGGCAGCGAGCGGACCCGGGTGCTGGCCGGAGCCACGACAAGCTCACCGACGATCGGGTCCTCGGGCAGGCTGATCGCGGCCTGTTCGTCGCCGAGCAGGCGCAGCTCGAAGCGCACCACCTCCTGTGGCCCGGAGTGCAGCAGCGCCACCTCGCCGGCCAGCTCGCCGGCCTGCGGGCCGGCGAGCACGAGCTCCCGGGGCTCTGCGCCCAGCAGGCTCTGGCGCACAACAACGGCGGCCACGCGCTCGGGCAGCGTCGTCTCGAGGCGGTAGGCGACATGACCGCCGCCAGCGTCGGTGAGCGTAAGCCGGGTGGAGAGCTGGTCGTCGGCGGCCGGCAGGCGGTCCCAGCCGATCGACACCGCCACGATCAGTGGCAGCGCCATCAGCGCGATCACAAGATTGCCGGCGATCACGGCGATCGCCGCCAGGAGCACCGCGATGGCCGCCGACGCCACCAGGGTCGGTGCCATCGTCCAGCGCGGCGTCGTTATCGCGCCCGCTGGCGGCTGAGAGCTGGCGGGCGGCGTGCTCACCGCCCGGCGGCGGTGCGCTGGGCCACCGTTGGCGGCCCGGGAACCTGCGTGAGCACGCGCGCGAGGACATCGGCCGTGTTGGTGCCATCCGCCCAGGCCTGCGTTGTCAGCGAGAGGCGGTGGGCAAGCACCGGAACCGCCACGCGCTTGACATCCTCCGGGGTGACGAAGTCCCGGCCGTCGAGCACCGCCAGGGAGCGCCCAACGAGCATCAGACCCTGGGAGCCACGCGGCGAGGCGCCGACCTCGACGACGCTCTCGCGCCTGGTGGCGGCGGCGATGTCGACGCAGTAGCGGGCGATGTCGGGCTCGACGTAGACGCTCTCGATGCCTGCCTGCATCGCCGCCAGCACGCCCGGCGCGATGACCGGCTCGACGGTCGCCACCTCGTGGCGGCGCTCCACGCGGTTCAGCAGCACCCTGGTCTCACCCTCACGCGACGGGTAGCCGACCGCGAGGCGCAGCATGAAGCGGTCGAGCTGCGCCTCCGGCAGCGCGTAGGTGCCCTCGTACTCGATCGGGTTGGAGGTGGCGATCACATGGAACGGAGAGGGCAGCTTGAAGCTCGTACCCTCCACCGTCACCTGCCCCTCAGCCATCGCCTCGAGCAGCGCCGACTGTGTCTTTGGCGATGTGCGGTTGATCTCATCGGCGAGAAACAGCCCGGTGAACACCGGCCCTGGGCGGAAGCTGAACTCGGTGGTCGCGGGCGAATAGACGAACGAGCCGGTGATATCGGCGGGCAGCAGGTCGGGGGTGCACTGCAGGCGACGGAAGTCGAGTCCGAGCGCGCTCGCGAGACTGCGGGCGGCGAGCGTCTTGCCCAACCCAGGCACATCCTCAAAGAGCACGTGACCACCGGCCAGGATCGCGGCGAGCGCCAGCGTGAGCGCCTCCTCCATACCGACCACGACCGTGCCGACGCGCTCGAGCACCCGCGCCGCCAGCGTCGCGATCTCCTCGACCGGCATGGCGTCAGTGCGATCGTCGGTGCTCACGGGTCTGCGGATAGTAGTTGGAGTTGACCTGATCGAGCGCATCCAGCGTGCGGCCCAAC
>JAJZID010000086.1 GCA_021810705.1 Actinomycetes bacterium | reverse complement strand
GTAGCGCTCGAGCTCCCAGGGCGTGACCTGAACGCGGTAGTCGTCCCACTCCTGGCGCTTGATCTCGATGTAGCGGTTGAACGTGTGCTCACCCAGCGCGCGCAGCACGAGCTCTGACTGGGCGGTCAGCTCGATCGCCTCCCCGAGCGTGGCGGGCAGCTGCTCGACCCCGAGCCGGCGCCGGTCCTCAGGCGAGAGCCGGTAGAGGTTCTTCTCCATCGGCGCGGGCAGCTCGTAACCGTGCTCGATCCCCTCAAGCCCAGCCTGCAAAAGGACCGCGAAGGTGAGGTACGGGTTGCAGGCCGGGTCCGGGCAGCGCAGCTCGATGCGCGTGGCACGCTCACGTCCAGGGTGGTACATCGGCACGCGCACCAGCGCCGAGCGGTTGCGCCGCGACCAGGCCACATAGACCGGCGCCTCGTAGCCGGGCACCAGCCGCTTGTAGGAGTTGACCCACTGGGCGAAGATCGAGCTGAGCTCGCGCGCGTGGCGCAGCTGCCCAGCCATGAACGCCTTGCCCACCTCGGAGAGGTTGTACTCGTCGTTGGGGTCGAAGAAGGCGTTGCGACCGTCGCGGAAAAGCGACTGATGGGTGTGCATGCCGGAGCCGTTGCTGGCGAACAGGGGCTTGGGCATGAAGGTCGCATGACAGCCGTACTTGAGCGCGTACTCCTTGACCGTGATCCTGTAGGTCATGGTGTGATCGGCCATCGTCTGCGCGTCGGCATAGCGCATGTCGATCTCGTGTTGGGAGGGGCCCACCTCGTGGTGGGAGTACTCGGTGTGGATGCCCAGCTGCTCCAGGCCGAGCACCGTGTCGCGCCGCAGATCGGAGCCGGCGTCCAGCGCGGTCAGGTCGAAGTAGCCGCCTTCGTCGAGCACCTCGGTGCCGCGCGCATCGCGGAAGTAGTAGTACTCGAGCTCGGGTCCGACCATCAGGTCGTCAAAGCCCATGTCGCGGGCGCGTTGCACCGCCCGGCGCAGGATGTGGCGCGGATCGCCCTCGTAGGGCTGGCCCTCGGGCGTACGGATGTCACAGAACATGCGCGCCACAGCGTGGTCCCCGCCGCGCCAGGGCAGGACCGCGAAGGTGCGGGGGTCGGGCACGGCGATCATGTCCGACTCCTCGACGGCGTTGAAGCCGGTGATCGAGGAGCCATCGAACCCCATACCACCGTCGAAGGCGTCGGCCAGCTCGGTGGAGTTGATGCTGAACGCCTTGAGGTTGCCGAGGATGTCGGTGAACCAGAGGCGGATGAAGCGGATGCCCTCCTGCTCGACGCGCCTGAGCACGCCCTCGGCGGTCACATCGGCCTGTTCGCTCATCGCGCCCGAACGTTACTTGGTCGCCAACGCTTAGGAAAGCGCGAGAGCGGGAAGCAGGCTCTCTAACCGAGCAGCAGCGGCGCCGGCGGGCGCGCCATGGGATCGCGAAACCACCAATCAGACACAGCTCGTACCATCACTCCGTGATCGCGGCAGCCGCGCACCTCGACGAGTCTCACGCCGCTGTTCCGGAGGCTGTTGCGCGCCTGCGCAACGCCGTGGCCGCATACGCACGAGCCGCCGGTCTCGCCGGAGAACGTCTGGATGCGGTGCGCCTGGCGGTTTCTGAAACGGTCACGAACGTCGTGCTGCACGCCTATCAGGATGGCCCCGGGGAGGTGCGCGTGAGCGCCCGCGTGACCGCTGGCGAGCTGTTGGTGCTGGTTGCCGACGATGGTTGCGGCCCCAGCCTGCCCTCCCCACGGCCCGGCCTCGGCTGGGGGCTTGCGTTCGTGACCGACGCCTGTGACCGCTTCACGCTGGCCGAGCGTCCCGGTGGCGGCACCGAAGCGTCCATGGCGTTCCGCCTGCCCGGCGGCCGGGCGCCGGGCGCCGGGCGCCAGGCGGATCCTAGATTTGGAGCCCTCGGTCAGGACTGCCCGCCGCGCCCGAGCCAGCGCCGCGCCCACTCCTGAAGCTCGCTCAGCGCCGGGCCGAGTTCACGACCCATCTCAGACAGGGAGTACTCGACCCTGGTCGGAGGGCCCTGATGCACGGTGCGGTTGACGATTCCGCGCGCCTCGAGCTCCTTCATGCGGGCCGAGAGCAGGCGGTCAGACAGCTCCGGGACGGCCTGACCGATCTCTGAGAAGCGCATCGGCCGCTCCATCAGCACCCGCAGGATCGCGCCTGTCCAGCGCCTGCCGACGAGCTCGATCGCCTCGTGGTAGAGCGGGCAGCAGCAGCCGTCAGCGCCCGGCTCGCCGATCCCGTCGCCGGCCTGCACGCGAGCTGGATTTTGCGCGACCACCATCGGCTCTGGACTTTACGCAGATTGCTTGGGGTCAGGCGGCCTTCAGCAGCCGCGAGTGCTCAGAGGACCCGTCCGGCGGGATCTCCGCCGCGACGCTCACCATCGACACAAAGTGCTCGAGTGAGACAAACGCGATCGCCTCCAGCAACTGCTCCTCGCTCCAGCCGGCCTCGCGCGCCTGCTCGTGCAGGTGCAGCGGCAGGCGTCCATCCACGACGATCGCCCGCACGTACTCGAGCAGCGCCGCCTCACCCGGATCCTGGGACCGAAAGCGCCGGGCAAGCGCGATCTCATCACCGCCCAGGCCCGCGGCGCGAGCGGCGCGGGCGTGCGTGGCGACCTCCTGCTCGCTGCCGAGCTGCTCGGCGACCGCGAGCGCGATCCGCTCGACCGTCGCCGGGCTGAGAGTTCCGTGCCGCAGCTCGGAGCGGAAGCGAGCATAAGCCCGCAGGGCGGCAGGCGAGCCGGCCAGGACGCCGAGAAAGTTGGGCAGCTGCCCCCCACCGCTGAGCGCTCCGCGCAGAACCACCGCCGAGCGCTCGGGCGCCGTCAGCTCGTCGTGTATCGGAAATCTGCTCATCCTGGCTGACAAGCCAGTCTCCTAGGGCTCTTCACTTTCAGAACCTGCTTACTCTTGATAAGTGTAGCCCACCGGGAGTGCTCGCCGGCGCTCGCGGCGACCGCGTGCCGCGCCGGAGATCGCCTCGGCCCGGCCGCCGGGGTGGTGGCCTCGCTGTGCGCTCAGTGCGCGACGGCGCCGATGACCAGCGCGATCCCGAGGAGCACCGCCCACATGCCCGCTCGATCGGGGCGCAGGCCCGCGCGCTCGTGAAAGCGCAGCCCTTCGGTTCGCCGCCGGCGCGGCGCCGGCAGGTACCGTCCGTCACCGTGGCCGCTGATCACGACCGTCCGGCGCGACTCGCCGGCGCTCGCGGTCGCCCCAGGGTCAGACAGGTCGAACATGCGGGCATGGCGCGGCCGATCGGGCCGGCGGCGCGGCTCGAAGCGCTCACGCTCCTCAGACCACTCCGCCTGAGCGGCCTCGAAAGCCGCGGGCTCGGCGATCTCAAGCGGCACCCGCTGACCGGCGCTGCTCGTGCCTGCGGACACGTCCGCGAGGCCATGGGTGACAGAGCGCCGGCGGGCCCGGATCGGCTCGTCGCTGACGGGCCGGCGCCGGCGCCGTGGCGGCTCCGACCAGCTGAAGTCCTCGTCGATTCTCAGCGGGCTATTGCGCTGCAGCTGCTGCCAATCTATAAATGTCGACCCCGTCTGCGGCAATTGAGATCGCGTCCTCTTTCTCGCATTTTTCGCTTACGGGGTTAGCTGACGGGCTCGCGCCGAAAGAGCGGCGCTACACGCTCACCTGAGCGCGACTCGCCCCAGAACAACTTGGGCCCCCCGCTTCCCACCGCCCTCGCAAGGGCGGTCCAGGCGGGAATTCAGCATTTGACGGTGCGGAGCCTAACAAGCCTCCCGGACGGATGCAGTTTGCGTAACCCTCGAACGTCCGCAGTTTCCGGGATCAACCGGCAAGCGATGCGGCCCGGATATAAACGCAGTCATAGTCTGCGCTTGTGCTAGGCTCAAACGCAGACTATGACTGCGTTTAGTGTGAGGTGAAGAATGAACGGTGATGGACACGGCGTTGGCGGCGAGCTGCACGCGCGCCGTTGGTGGGTACTTGTGGTGCTGGCGCTCGCGCAGCTGATGGTCGTGCTCGACGCGACCGTCGTGAACATCGCGCTGCCACACGCCCAACACGCCCTGGGCTTCTCCAACGGTGCGCGGCAGTGGGTCGTAACCGCCTACTCGCTGGCGTTCGGATCGCTGCTGTTGCTCGGCGGCCGTCTGGCCGACGTGTTCGGACGCAAGCGCCTGTTCCTGACCGGGGTGATCGGCTTCGCCACAGCCTCGGCCGTGGGCGGCGCGTCGGTCGACTTTCCGATGCTGGTGGCCGCGCGCACGATTCAGGGCGCGTTCGGAGCGCTGCTCGCACCCGCCGCGCTGTCGCTTTTGTCAACCACCTTCACCCACGCCGACGAACGCGGCAAGGCGTTTGGCATCTACGGCGGGATCGCAGCCGCAGGCAGCTCGGTGGGGCTGCTGCTCGGCGGTGTGCTCACCCAGTATTTGAGCTGGCGCTACACGATGTATGTCAACGACGTGATCGCGATCGCGGCGGTGGCGGGAGGCGTGGCGCTGCTGCCGGCACACTCCGCCGAGGACCGGGAGCCGATCGACCGGCGCGGCACCCTGCTTGCCTGCCTGAGCCTGTTCGCGATCGTCTACGGCTTCGCCCACGCGGCAACCAAGGCCGGCAGCGCCGGCTGGAGCGATCCCCAGACGATCGGCTTCCTGACCGCGGGCGTCCTGCTGCTCGGCCTGTTCTTCGTGGTCGAGCGGCACGCCAGCCATCCGCTGCTGCCGCCGCGCGTGATCGTCGACCGCAATCGCGGCGGCGCCTACGCGGCGATGTTCCTGGCTTCGGTCGGCCTGTTCGGGGTGTTCCTGTTCCTCACCTACTACCTGGAGACGGTGCTGCGCTACAGCCCCGTCACGACCGGGCTCGCGTTTTTGCCCATGACCGCCGTGGTGATGCTCACCGCCGGCCTGGCCAGCTCCGTGCTGATGTACCGCATCAGCCCGAGGCTGCTCGTGCCGGCGGGTCTGCTCGTGGCCGCCGCAGGCCTGCTCTACCTACGTGGGATCGGCCTGCAATCACACTACGTGACCGCAGTGCTGCCGGCCCTGCTGATGGTGGCCGTGGGACTGGGCCTGGTGTTCGCGCCGTGCTTCAGCCTCGGCACGCTGGGCGTCGCCGGAGGTGACTCGGGCGTCGCCTCGGCAACCGTCAACGTCGCGCAGCAGATCGGCGGCTCGATCGGTACCGCGCTGCTGAACTCGATCGCCACCAGCGCGGCCGCCACCTACATCAGCGCCCACGCGCACAGCACCCACTCGGTGACTGTGCTCACGGCGCTGTCTGCGATCCACTCCTACGTGGTCGCGTTCACGGTTTCGGCGGGGATCTTCGTGGGTGCCGCCGTGCTGATCGCGATCATGTTGCGCCCCGGCGTGGTCGATCTCGGCGCCAACGCCGAGCTCGAAGCCGCCATGATGCATGCATGAGCGCCGGAGCACCAAGACGCATGCGGGCGGACGCGCAACGCAACCGTGAGGCACTGTTAGCAGCCGCAGAGCGGCTACTAACAGCCCGCGGCCTCACCATCACGCTCGACGACGTGGCTGCAGAGGCGGGGCTCAACGTGGCCACCGCCTACCGCCACTTCGCCAATAAGCAGGAGCTGTTCGAGGCCGTGGTGCGCGAGGAGATCGACCGCGCCGCGGGCATCGTCGCGGACGCGGCCTCAAACCCAGACGCCGAGGCGGGGATGCGGGCGTTCCTGACGGAGACGCTGACGCTGATCACCACCAAGCGCTCGTTGCACGACATCCTCACACCGGGGGTCGCCGATCGCTGGTTGAGCGAGCTGGACGTGCGCCTGGAGCCGCTGCTCAGCGAGCTGATCGAACGGGGCCAGCGAAGCGGGGTCCTGAGGTCCGGGGTCCAGCCCGGCGACCTCGGTGTGGTCCTGCAGATGCTCTGCGCCGTAACCGACATCCCGACCGCCGACCCGGAGGCGCTGCGCGTGCGGTATCTGGAGCTGCTGCTGGACGGGCTCCGCGCCACGGGCGACACGCGCGACCTGCCCGGACAGGCGCCGTCGCCGCGAGTCGCGCGTGAGAGCCTCGAACAGGAGATGAAGTCGCGAACGCGCGCCGCCGTGCACGCCGCCAAGGCGGACCCAGCCCGCGGCTGAGCTAACGCTGACCGGCGACTGCCGCCACGAACTTGGCGATGTCCTGAGCCTGCGTGCCCTCGACAATGTCGGCCTGCATGGTGCCGTAGCCCAGGCATGTCTCGCCGGAGTTGGCATAGACGGGCTTCTGCAGGCAGCCGTAGTTGATCGAACGCATCACCGTCGCATAGGACGGCTTGAGGATGTCGAGGTTCGGGCCGATCTGGCCGACGGCGTTGGCGGCTGCGAGCGTATGGCAGATCGCGCAGTGCTCGGCAAACAGCGCACGGCCGGTCTGCATCGCGGCGGTCAGCTTCACGCTGCCGATCTGGGCGTTTGTGCTGTCGCGGTTACCGAGCGTGAAGATCACGGGCACCGCGATGCCGACACCGACGTACACGACGACGAGCGTCGTGGTCAGCAGTCGCGAGTTCGCGCGCTCGTTGCGCGCCAGTGCCTTGCCGAGGAACTTGAAGCTGCCCCTGGACGCCCCGTAAAGGATCGCCGTGGCGAGCAGCAGGAAGACAACGACGATGATGATTTCGCCAACCATGTGACCGGCACCTTACCGTGCGCGCCCGCGCAATGTCGCGCCAGCCCCAGCGCTCCCGGGCACATTCCCAGACAGCGGCGGCCAGCAGGATGCAGGCTCAGCGTCTGCGTCCCGCCGCAAAGCTCATCACCGCCGGCGCGACCGCACGGAATCCGTCCAGGTCAGCCTCCTGCACGCCGTCTGGGGATACCTCGCGCCGGGCGCCGGGGAGCGACCGGACGTCTGCGTCCGGTCGCTCCCCGGCTTCAAGCGGCGCGATCCTGTCGGCCAGCACGTTGATCGCGCCGCCACCGCTGGCGTAGCGCTCAAGCCGGCCGGCCACCGCCAGCAGCGGCTCGGTGCGCACCGCCAGGCGGTGACGCTCGTAGACAGCCGGCGGCACGACCAGGTTGATCACACCGAACTCGTCCTCGAGCAGTACGAAGACAACCCCGGCGGCGGTACCGGGACGCTGGCGCGCGACCACCAACCCGCCCACGCGCACGCGCGTTCCGTGCGCCAGCGCAGCCAGATCGCGGCTGTCCGCGAACCCCTCCAGAAGCCGCGGGCGCAGCAGCGCCAGCGGATGCGTGGCGGTGCTCATACCCAGCGTGCCATAGTCGGCCAAAAGCGCCTCCCAGGCCTCCAGTGCAGGCAGCGCCGGCGCCGGCGGCAGCTCGAGCGCCAGCGCCAGCTGCCGGGAGCCGCCCCCCACATCGTGTGCCTTGGCTGCCACCCCCAGCTGCCAGAGCGCCAGACGCCGCGGGGCGACCGTGCCCGGCTGGCTCGAGGCGAGCGCGTCGCACGCACCCGACCAGGCCAGCAGATCGAGCGCCGGCGCGCCGGCGCCGGCGCGCGAGGCGAGCGCCGCCAGGCTCGCAAACGGCCCGCCCTGCTCGCGCTCACCCACCAGCGCCTCGATCTCTGCGCGGCGCACGCCGCGGATGTAGGCAAGGCCGATCAGCACACGCCCCTCGGCGTCGAGCGTGCACTCGACGCTCGAGCGGTTGACATCCGGTGCGAGCACC
>JAJZID010000085.1 GCA_021810705.1 Actinomycetes bacterium | reverse complement strand
GACCGCTTTCGCGTGATCGCCATCGACCACCGCGGCCACGGCGCCTCGCCGGTGCCGCCCGCGCCCTACACGATCGCCGAGATGGGCGGCGACGTGCTGGCGCTGCTGGACGCACTCGGCGTCGAGCGTGCCACCTACGCCGGCCTCTCGGTCGGCGGCATGGTCGGCATTTGGCTGGGTGCACACGCGCCCGAGCGACTCGAGCGACTGGTGCTGATCTGCACCTCCGCCTACGCGCCGCCGCGCGAGCGCTGGCTTGAGCGCGCCGCCGCCGTGCGCGCGGCCGGGACAGCGGAGGTTGTGGCCGACGCCGTGGTGGAACGCTGGTTCACCCCCGGGTGGGCAGCGGCCCACCCGGGGGAGGTTGCGGCTCATCGGAAGATGATCGCCGCCACCGATCCGGAGGGGTACGCCGGCTGCTGCGAGGCGATCGCGGCGATGGACCAGCGGGGCGACCTGCCGCAGATCCGGGTGCCCACGCTCGTGATCGGTGCGCTCGGCGACGAGGCTCTGCCGCCCGAGCATCAGCGGCTGATCGCTGCGCAGGTGCCGGGTGCGCGGCTCGAGCTGATCGCCGACGCCGCCCATATCGCAAGCGTCGAGCAGGCCACGGCGGTCAGCGCGCTGATTGCCGGGGCCTGAGCTGGCCACTACTGTTGTCGGGCGATGAGCACAGGCGATCGCCTTTCGTGATGGGGCTCCGGTGAGCGACGAGCTCTACGAGCAGGGCATGGCGGTCCGTCGCGCGGTCCTCGGCGAGGAGCACGTCGAGCGCGCCGCCCAGGCCGCCACGGAGTTCAGCGCTCCCTGGCAGGAGTTCATCACCCGTCATGCCTGGGGTGCGGTGTGGGCGCGCGACGGGCTCGACCGGCGCACCCGCAGCGTGATCACGCTGACCGCGCTGACCGCGCTCGGGCGTGAGCGCGAGATCGCGATGCACGTGCGCGCGGCGCTGCGCAATGGGCTTGCGCCGGAGGAGATCGCCGAGGTGCTGATCCACACCGCCGTCTATGCGGGTGTGCCGACCGCCAACGCCGCGTTTGCGATTGCACAGCAGGTGCTCGCAGAGGAGGCTTCAGGCGGGGAGTCCGGTTAGCGGCAGGTGCCCATGGCCGAGACCCGCGACGAGCTACTGTTGCGACGCCTGTCGGAGCCGTTCGAGCGGCTCGGCGAGGTGTCGCGGTGCCACCCGCTGCTCACCGACATCGTGCTCGCACTGGGCACGGCGGTCACGAGCATGACCGAGCTGGCGGTTCAGCATCGCCTGACGCCGGCGATGCTCGGCTTCTGTCTTGCGCTCTGCCTGCCGCTGTTGCTCTGTCACCGGGCGCCTCTGGTCGCCTATGGGGTCGTGGCCCTGGTCGCTCTGACGCAGTGGCTTGTGTCAGAGCCGCAACTCGCCGACGGGGCGGTGCTGATCGCCCTGTACTGGGTCTGCCTGGGCAGCGACATCTACGCGATCGTCGCAGCGGTCGCGGCCACAGAGATCGGGGCTGCGATGCTGGCGCTGCGCTGGGAGGCGCAGGAGTTCAAGTACTGGGTGGGTGTGACAGGGCTCACGGTCGCGGCGGCGGCGCTTGGTCTCGTGATCCGTCAGCGCCGCCAGTTGCTCGCCTCCCTCCAGGAGCGGGCGGCGCGGCTCGAACGTGAACGCGACCAGCAGGCGGAGCTCGGGGCGGCGGCGGAGCGTGCCCGGATCGCGCGCGAGATGCACGACATCGTCTCGCACAACCTGACCGTGATGATCGCACTGGCGGACGGTGCCCGCTACGCGCTCACGGACTCGCCGACTGAGGCCGCCGCAGCGGTCCAGCGCATCTCCGCGACCGGCCGTCAGGCGCTCGGCGAGATGCGGCGCCTGCTCGGGGTCCTGCACGGCGAGCCGGAGCGTGGCCCGCTCGAGCCGCAGCCGACGCTCGAGCGGCTCGACGATCTCTGCGCGCGCGTCCGCGCGGCCGGGGTCCCGGTCAGCGTGCGCCTCGACGGAGACCCGCGCGACCTCCCGCCCGGGGTCCAGCTGACCGTCTTTCGCGTCGCCCAGGAGGCGCTGACCAATACGCTCAAGCACGCCTCCCGGCCAACCACGGCGCAGCTCGCGCTGCGCTGCGTGGAGGGGGAGGTGGAGCTTGTCGTCAGCAACACCGGTGGCGACGATGGCGGCGCCGCGGACGCCGCCACCCGACCGGCGCCGCAGCGCAACAGCGGCCGTGGCGTCCTGGGCATGCGCGAGCGCGCGAACGCCTACGGCGGCACCCTGGACTGTGGGCCGGCGCCGGGCGGCGGCTGGCTGGTGCGCCTGTGTCTGGCAGTCGACGCGGCCGCCGCGCAGCGCAACGGAGGGATGACGGCCGCGACAGCTCGAGAGCTGGAGCCGGCGAGATGAGCATCTCGGTGCTTTTGGCCGACGACCAGGAGCTGATGCGCATGGCCTTCCGCATGGTGCTCGACAGCCAGCCTGACATCAAGGTGGTGGGCGAGGCACGCGACGGTAATGAAGCGCTCGCGCAGGTGCGGGAGCTCGCCCCCGACGTCGTGCTCATGGACGTGCGCATGCCCGACCTCGACGGCATCGAGGCCACCCGCCAGATCGTTGACTTCGGCAGTGATGCGCGCGTGATCATTCTCACCACCTTCGATCTGGACGAGTACGTCTACGCCGCGCTGCGCGTGGGCGCAAGCGGCTTTCTGCTCAAGGACGCCCAACCCGCCGAGCTGCTGTCCGCCGTGCGCGTCGTGGCCAGCGGCGACGCGGTCGTGGCGCCGAGCATCACCCGCCGCCTGCTTGACGCCTACGCCCACCGCCTGGTCGCGCCAGGCGAGGACCCCGACCAGCTGCTGCCAGCCGCGCAACGACAGCGTCTCGGGCTGCTGACCGCCAGGGAGCAGGAGGTGATGATGCTCGTCGCCCGTGGCCTTTCAAACGGCGAGATCGCCAAGACCCTGGTGCTGTCGGAGGCGACGATCAAGTCCCATGTGGGTCACATCCTGGCGAAGCTCGAGCTGCGCGACCGGGTCCAGATCGTCGTCTTCGCCTACGAGTACGGCCTGGTGGTGCCGGCACGGCGCTGAGCGCCGCGCGAGCGCCGCCTTGCGGCACGTTCGCGTAAGCGCAACCTAACGCTCACCTTTCACGAAGATCAGCCTGCCAAGCTGGTTTGCAGGCTTCGGAGGGAGGTGAGATGCGGGATTTGAGTGCAGCGCAGCGGCGGGTGGTGAGCGAGCGGCGGTCAGCCGCGCGGCGGGGCCGTCGACTCGCGCTGCACCAGTCGCGTGGCCAGCTCCACGTGCAGCGCCTCGATCCGCTGATTCTGCAGCAGCCTGACCAGCTGCGAGACCGCCATGCGCCCCATCTCGGCCAGCGGCTGACGCACGGTTGTGAGCGGCGGGTGCATGATCGACGCCTCGTAGGTGTCGTCAAAGCCGACCACCGATATGTCCTCCGGCACGCGCAGGCCATGCTGGCGGATCGCCTGCAGCGCGCCGATCGCCAGCATGTCGTTGAAGGCGAAGATCGCCGTCGGCGGTTCGTCCAGGGCCAGGAGCTGCTGGGTCGCCAGGCGACCCCCGTTGTCGCGGAAGTTGGAGTCGATCTGCAGCTGCGGGTCGGGGGTGACGCCGGCCTCGGCGAGCGCGCCGCGGTAGCCGCGCAGCCGCTCCTCGGTGGCGATCCAGCTCTGGGGGCCGGTGATCGCGGCGATCCGCCTGTGACCGAGCGCAAGCAAATGCTCGGTCGCCTCGCGCGCGCCCGACAGGTGCGAGGCGGACACCGTTGGTGCGCGGTCGTCGGGGGTCATGCGCGGGTCGATGATCACAAACGGATAGCCCTGCTCCTGCAGCGCCGCCAGCTCGTCGTGGTCCTCCTCGGGCAGGATCAGGATCGCTCCGTCGGTCGTGCCGTGACGCAGCCGCTGCAGCAGCGTGACCTCGCGGTCGTGCTCGTGCAGCGTCGGGCAGAGGACCATGGGGATGTCGTGCTCGTAGAAGGCCTCCGCGATTCCGGCCAGGATCTCGGAGAAGTAGGAGTGGTGGATAAGTGGCAGCGTGACCCCGACCAGGCCGCTGCGCACGCCGCTGAGTGGCGGTCGCGCGACCGTGTAGCCGCTCTCGGCGACGACGCGCAGCACCCGCTCGCGCACGCTCTCCGAAACCTCCGGGCGGCCGTTGATCACGCGCGAGACGGTCGCCGGTGAAACACGTGCCAGGGCCGCGATGTCCCTGATCGTCGGGCGTCCGTGGCCGTTTCCGACTGTTGTGATGTCCGTCACGAGCCGTATTCAATCACATCTGAAACTGTTTCAGAAAAATTTTCACTTGACATCTCAGAAACGTTTCAGCTAGCGTTGCACGCCGAGAGGTGGAGAGGCAATGAATTTCATCGCTAGACGACTGGCCTTCTATGCAGTGGCCGTGTGGGCCGCGGTGTCGATCAACTTCATGATCCCGCGGCTGATGCCGGGCAACGCGATTGACTCCGTGCTGGGCAAGTTCCAGAACCTCACGCCCGCGGTCGTCAAGTCCCTAGAGGCCGAGTTCGGCTTCCACCACCAGGGCTCGATCTTCAGCCAGTACATCCAATACTGGAATGACGTGATCCACTTCAACCTCGGCGTCTCGACCAGCCAGTACCCAACCCACGTCTCGACGATCATCGGGCAGACGCTGCCCTGGACACTCGCGCTGGTCGGCGTCGCGACCGTGCTCAGCTTCACGATCGGCACGCTGCTCGGCATCGTCGCCGGCTGGCGGCGCGGCGGCTGGCTTGATCGCGTCATGCCAGGGCTCACGCTGCTGCAGGCGATGCCCTACTTCTTCCTCGCGCTGCTGATGATCTACCTGTTCGCGATCAAGCTCAAGTGGCTGCCCTACGGTCAGGGCTACCAGCTCGGCCTGACCGAGGGCTTCAACCTGCCGTTCATCTCGAGCGCGATCACCCACTCGATCCTGCCGGCGGTGACGATCATCGCCACCTCGATCGGCGGCTGGATGCTGCAGATGCGCAACGTCATGCTGACCACGATCTCCGAGGACTACATCCTCGTCGCCCAGGCCAAGGGCGTCTCCACGCGGCGTGTGATGTTCACCTATGGCGCCCGCAACGCGATCCTCCCCAACATCGCCGGCTTCGCACTCTCCCTGGGCTTTGTCGTCGCCGGCGCACTCGTGATGGAGATCGTCTTCTCCTACCCGGGGATCGGCCTGACGCTCTACAACGCGGTCACATCCAATGACTATCCGCTCACCCAGGGGATCTTCCTGGTGATCTCGCTGGCCGTCCTGACCGCGTCGCTGCTCGCGGATGTCGCCTACGCGTTCGCCGATCCTCGCGCCCGCTCACGGAGTGCCTTCTGATGAGCACCGCGACGCTCACCCCGAGCCCCACCCGGGCCGCGACGCTCGGAGGTCGACCGCTGGCGCTGCTGCGCAGCGTCCTGGCGACCTGGCGGCGTCTGCCGCTGAAGGCCAAGATCGGCATCGCGATACTTGGCTTCTTCATCCTGGTGGCGATCTTCGGGCCGGCGCTCGCACCCTACAACCCCAACGCGACCAGCACGCAGGCTGTGCCCGAGGCGCCGAACATCCATCACCTGTTCGGCACCGACTCGAGCGGTGGCGACATCCTCTCACAGATGCTCACCGGGACACGATCGACCGTGATCGTCGGCCTGGTCACCGGCATCATCGCCACGACCCTTTCGGTGCTGGTGGGCATCGCGGCCGGCTACCTCGGCGGCTACGCGGACGAGGGGCTCTCGCTGTTCTCAAACGTCGTCCTGGTGCTGCCGGCGCTGCCGCTTCTGATCGTGATCCTCGCCTACGAGCCACACGCCGGTTCGCTCGCGACGATCATTGCGCTGAGTGCGGTCGGCTGGCCCTGGGGCGCGCGCGTGATCCGTGCTCAGACGATGTCGCTGCGCAACCGCGACTTCGTGCTCGCCGCTCGCGAGGTCGGCGAGCCGGCCTGGCGGATCATCGTCTTTGAGCTGATGCCCAACCAGATCGGACTGATCGCCGCGAGCTTCGTCGGCACCGTCCTCTACGCGATCCTGACCTCGGTGGCGCTCGCCTTCCTCGGCCTCACCGACCTCTCGATCTGGAGCCTCGGCGTGATGCTCTACTGGGCTCAGAGCGGCAGCGCGGTCGAGCTCGGCGCCTGGTGGTGGTACCTGTTCCCCGGGATGGCCGTGGCCTTCCTCGGGATGAGTCTGGTGCTGATCAACTTCGGCCTGGACGAGCTCTCAAACCCGCGTCTGCGCTCCTCCCGCAGCCTGCGCAAGCTCGGTCGTCGCAACTGGCGCCCGGCCGACCCGACACCGGTGATCCTCGATTACGCGGAGCTGAACCGATGAGCACCGCCAGCGATCCCACGGCTGCGGCGCTGACCGAGGTTCGCTCCACCGATCAGCTGCGCACCGGTCCCGCTGGACCGGTGCTGGACATCCGCGGGTTGGACATCGCCTACCGCTCCGAGCTCGGCGACGTGCGCGCGGTGCGCGGCGTGGACCTGGTGCTTGAACCGGGCAAGGTTGTCGGACTCTGCGGTGAGAGCGGCTGCGGCAAGTCCACCCTGGCCTACGGCGCCGTGCGCCTGCTGCGTCCGCCAGCGATCGTCACCGGCGGCAGCGTCGTCTACCACGGCAAGCGGCTCGAGGACCGCCATCCCGGCGGGTTCGACGTCCTGGCCGCGAGCGACGCGGGGCTCAAGGAGCTGCGCTGGCGTGAGATCGCGATCGTGTTTCAGAGCGCGATGAACGCGCTCAACCCGGTGCTGCGCGTTGAGGACCAGATCATGGACGGCATCCGCGCGCACATGCAGATGGGCCACGAGCAGGTCCACGAGCGCACCCGCCAGCTGATTGAGATGGTTGGCATCAAGCCGGACCGCCTGCGTGCCTTCCCGCACGAGCTCTCCGGTGGCATGCGCCAGCGGGTGATGATCGCGATGGCGCTGTCGGTCGACCCCGAGGTTGTGATCATGGACGAGCCCACGACGGGCCTCGACGTGGTCGTCCAGAAGGAGATCCTGCGCGAGGTGCTTGAGCTGAAGGCGCGCCTGGGGTTCTCGGTGCTGTTCATCACGCACGATCTCTCGCTCTTGCTCGAGGTCGCCGACCGGGTGGTGGTGATGTACGCCGGCCAGGTGGTGGAGACGGCGCCGACCATCGAGGTGCGCACCGGTGGCACGCACCCCTACACCCGTGGTCTGCTCGGCTCCTTCCCGCGGCTGCGCGGCCCGCGTGTGCAGCTCACCGGCATCCCGGGCGCCCCGCCGGATCTGCGCAGCACCGCGGACGGCTGCCCCTTCCAACCGCGCTGCGCGTTTGCCCGAGACGCCTGCGCGCACGTCGACATGGTGCTCGCGCCGGTGGCCGGTGCCGTCGCCGGACATCTCAGCGCCTGTCCGTTCGTCGCGCCGGGAGAGCCCCTCCCGGCCGGCGCGATCGCGATCAGCAGTCCCACCGGCGTCGGCTCCGACCCGGGCACGGAGGGCTCAGAGCTGGTGCTGGCGGGCGTCGAGTTGCGCAAGGACTACGGCAGCGCGCGCCGCGGCGTGGTCTCGGCGGTGAAGGGCGTCTCGCTCGAGCTGCATCGCGGCCGGGTGGTCGCGCTGGTCGGCGAGAGCGGCTCGGGCAAGAGCACGATCGCGAAGCTGCTCGCCGGGCAGGAGCGGCGCTCTGGCGGCCACATTCTGCTTGACGGCAAGGAGATCGAGCCATCGCGGC
>JAJZID010000084.1 GCA_021810705.1 Actinomycetes bacterium | reverse complement strand
GCGAGATGCAGCGCCGGGATCGAGGCGGAACGCCGGTCGGGGTACTTGGCCATCTCGGTCTCGATCGCCTCGCGCAGCTCCTGGGGCACGGGCGTGAGCGCCGGGTCGGGTACGGTGGCGGGCGCCTTCTCGAGGTCAACCGCCTCATCCCACCCGGGCACGCGCGAGCCGTGCGCGTAGCGCGGCACCGGCGGACGGCGGTCGATCGCGCTCATCGGTCCACACCTCCAAGGACCGGATCAATCATCGCCAGGGTGGCGATCAGGTCGGCTATGTAGGCGTCCTTGACCATCGGCGCGGTCGCCTGCAGGTTGACGAAGCTGGGGTCGCGCATGTGCACTCGTGCCGGCTTGGCGGAGCCGTCGGCACGCACGAAACAGCCGAGCTCGCCGCGCGGCGACTCGATCGGGTAGTAGCACTCCCCCTCGGGTACGCGGAAGCCCTCGGTCACCAGCTTGAAGTGGTGGATCAGCGACTCCATGCTGGTCGCAAGCTCGTGGCGGGGCGGCAGCGCGACCTTTCGGTCCTCGACGATGTGGGGACCCTCAGGCAGGCCGTCAAGCGCCTGCTGGATGATCTTGGTCGACTCATACAGCTCCGCGTGACGCACGCGGAAGCGGTCGTAGTTGTCGCCGACGGTGCCGACCGGAACCTTGAACTCGAAGTGGTCATAGCTCGAGTACGGGGCCGCCTTGCGCAGATCCCAGGGGTTTCCGGCGGCACGCAACAGCGGCCCGGTGACGCCCCAGCCGAGCAGCGTCTGCTCGTCCAGCACGCAGGTGTCGCGCAGGCGTGAGAGCAGGATCTCGTTCTTCTCCAGCAGGTCCGCGTACTGGTCGGCGCGGCTGGGCATCTCGTCGATGAACTTCTGGACGTTGCGGGCAAACCCGGCAGGGATGTCCTCGATCACACCGCCGACCTGGAAGTAGCGGGTGTGCATGCGCTGTCCCGATGACATCTCGAACAGGTCGAGGATCGTCTCGCGTTCCCGGAAGCAGTACCAGAACATCGACATCGCGCCCAGGTCCAGCGCGCTTGTGCCAAGCCACACCAGGTGCGACATGATCCGGTTGAGCTCCAGGTGGATGACGCGCAGGTACTGCGCACGGGGCGGCACCTCGATCCCGAGCAGCGTCTCCACGGCGCCGCAGTAGGCCATCGCGTTGAAGTAGTAGGAGAGGTAGTCCATCCGCTCGACAACGGGGATCGCCTTCCAGTAGGACTTCTGCTCGGCGGTCTTTTCGATGCCGGTGTGGACGTAGCCGATGATCGGCTTGATGTCGCGCACGACCTCGCCCTCAAGCGTCGCGATCAGCCGCAGGACGCCGTGGGTGGCGGGGTGGTGAGGGCCGATGTTGAGCGTCAAAAGCTCGTGGGTCTCACCCATCCCCACCGGCTCGCTCGACATCGTGATCGACTCCTCGCGCCGCCGGTATTCGCTCGCGGCGCTCATCGGTCGGCTCCGTAACCGTCGGTCTCGTTGTGGGTGAACAGCACCGGCTCGCCGCCGACCGGGAAGTCGCGCCGCTGCGGGTGCCCCTCGTAGTCCTCGGGCATCAGGATGCGGCGCAGGTCAGGGTGGCCGTCGAAGCGCACCCCGAACATGTCGTACACCTCGCGCTCGGGGAAGTCGGCCCCTGGCCAGAGCGCGAGCACGCTGGGGATGCTGGGCTGCTCGGTGGAGACGCGCGCCTTGACCGACACGCGGTCGACGTTCTTCATGTCGAGCAGCTCGTAGATCACGCCAAGGCGCGGCTCGTGCGGGTAGTAGTCCACGCCGTGCAGGCTGGCCAGGAAGCTGTAGCCCTGCTCGCGCAGCCAGGCGAGCACCGCCACGTTCTGGTCCGGCACGATCTGGATCTCGGCGCGGCCGTTAGCGTGGCTGGTGGAGAGCACGCTGCCTGAGAGCGCTTCGCTCAGCTGCTGCGCGAGGGCCTCGAGCCCGGTCTGGTCAGGCACCCAGGATCTCCTCGGTGCCGACCGCGCCGTAGCGCTCGCGCCAGCCCTCCCGGTCGGTTCCCTGCACCTTGTCGCGCAGCTTGAGGATGCCGTGCGCCAGCGCCTCAGGCCGGGGCGGGCAGCCAGGCACGTGCACATCGATCGGCATGAACTTGTCGCTTGGCACCAGCGCGTAGTTGTTGAAGACGCCCATGCTCGAGCAGCACGCCCCCATGCTGATCGCGAACTTCGGCTCGAGCATCTGGTCGTAGATGCGGCGGATGACGGGCGCCATCTTCATCGAGACACGGCCGGAGAGAATGATCATGTCAGCCTGCCGCGGCGACGCGCGGAACGCCTCAAAGCCGAAGCGTGCGATGTCGAGCCTGGCCGCCACGATCGACATCATCTCGATCGCGCAGCAGGCCAGCCCGAAGGTCAGCGGGTAGATCGAGTTGCCCTGCGCCCAGGCGACGGCGCGGTCGAGCGTCGTGGTCATCACGGCCTGCTCCACGTAGCGGTCCAGATCATCGCCCTCGAGCGTGCCGCGCAGCATGTCGCGCGCCATCAGCTGGCGTGAGCGGAACTCGTGGTCCGGCTGGCGTGTCACTTCCATTCCAGTGCCCCCCGTCGCCAGACGTAGATGAAGGCGATCATCAAAAGGATCACGAACGTGATCGTCTCGCCGAGCGCGAAACCGCCGAACGAGCGCAGCTCGACCGCGATCGGGTAGATGAAGATGACCTCGATGTCAAAGAGGATGAACAGCATCGCGATCAGGTAGAAGCTGATCCCGAAGCGAAAGCCGCGCTGGATCTCAGACGGCAGGCCGCACTCGTAGGGGGTGGAGCGGTTGAGGTTCGGGCGCGTGCGGACGCCCGTGAGCAGGTTCAGGGTCGAGAACAGGCCTCCGACGGCACCGCCGAGGATCAGGAAGACAACCGCTGGCAGGTAATCCCTGAGCACATTTAGGAGTTTTATCACCGCTCGCCATAAGAAGGCTCCGCCAGGCGCCGCAGTGGTCCGCGAACGCGCACCGCTGCCGAAGGCTCTATCTTCGCTTGCGCCGTGAGGGATGTGCACATCGTCGTCGGAGTGCTGGCACTGGCACTGAACCTGGTCGCCTTTTTGATCGGCGCGGTCGCGTGGTTTCGCCGGCGCCCGAGCCGCGTCTTCTGGCGGACGCTGCGCGCCGGCCAGGTCACGGTCGCAGTCGAGGCGGCGCTCGGCGGGATCCTTCTGCTGATGGGGTACAAGGCGGTGCCGCTGCACTACCTCTACGGCGCGCTGCCGCTGGTCGTGGGGCTGATCGCCGAGCAGCTGAGGATGTCTGCCGCGATGATGATCCTCGACGCGCGCGGGCTCGCGGGCGCCCAGGCGGTCGCCGCCCTGCCCGCCACCGAGCAGCGCGAGGTTGTGGTGGCGATCCTGCGCCGCGAGATCGGCTCGATGACGCTCGCAGCCCTGGTCGTGACCGCGCTTCTGTTCCGCGCCGCGACCGTCGTGCACTGACCGCGTGGGCCAGATACATCCTGGTGGATGCATCTGGCCCACCGCGTAGCGGTCGCTACCGGCCGCGGCCGTGCATGTGCCCACGGCCGTGCATGTGCCCACGGCCGTGCATGTGCCCACGGCCGTGCATGTGCCCACGGCCGTGCATGTGCCCACGGCCCATCGGCATGCCGCCGCCGACCACCGGGCCGGTCAGCTCGTAGAGCATGTTGTTGTTGTCGTTACCGAAGTAGAACGTCGTCTGCCCCGAGCTGGTCGTCGTTGCGGCGAGCCCGAACAGCGCCCCGGCGGCTTGGCCGGGGAACAGGTCGCGGCGTGCGACCAGACGGCCCATCGTCGTGTACTCGAGCAGATCGTTGTTGCCCGCGCCGTTGACCACCAGCAGGTCACCGTTGGCCGGGTTGATCGCGATGCCCTGCGGCGTGTTCAGCCAGCCACCGCTAACCAGCGGGGTGGTCGTCGGATTGCTCGTGCCGACACCTGTGATCGCGTAGATCGTGTTGTTGGCGTCGTCCGTCACATACAGCGTGCTGTTGCTCGAGTCGTAGACGAGCCCCTGCGGCCCCGCGGCGTTGGCCGCCGTGGTGCCCGGCGTGCTGTTGTACGGGAGTCCGCTGCTGATCGGCGCGTAGGTGGACGTCGTCGGGCTGGGCGGCGGCGTCGGCGTCAACTGCCAGACCGCGCCACCGCCGGTGCCAGTCGTGCCGTCACCCGCGTTCGTCCAAAGGAACGACCCCTTCTTGTTGATGACAGCGAACGCTTGACCCCAGACGCCCGAGAAGTCCGTCGTGGCCGTGGTGGCGTTGTTGTAGGTGGCCAGAAGCTTCCCGGCCGGCGAGATCACATCGACGTTGGCCATCGCCCCGCCGTAGACGCCGTTCGCGTTGGCGGGGCCGTAGTCACCGACCCAGACGATGCCGGCGGTCGGGTTGATGGCAATCGCCACCGGTCCGACGAGTGTCTTGCTGCCCTGGTAGAAGGTGGTCGTCGCACCGGTCATCGGGTTGACCTCGACGATCGTCGTGCCCGCACCGGCGGTGCCGGCGGAGTTGTTGAAGTTCGCCACCAGGATGTCGCCCTTGAGCAGGATGCCGGCGTTGACCGGCACCACCGCCACCCCGTAGGGGTTGGTGTCGCCGTTTTTTGGAACGGTCGAGGCGACCGGCATCTCCGCCATCCGCGACAGCTGGCTCTGGGCGCTCCACATCGGCATGTGCGGACGCACCTGTGGGCGCGCGGCCAGTGCCGGGCCCGCGCCGAGCGCCAGCGCCGCGACCGCGCCGGAGACGCCGAGCGCACCGGCGACGACCTGCCTGCTTCTTTTGACTTTCATTGGTCCTCCTACGTCTGTCTTTGACGCCGCGGGCGCGGTCGCGCCCGGGGCACTTGGACACACCGCCAGCAGACGGCCTGTCGTATTAGCTCTACGGGCCAGACGCCGAGATGGATTGCGCTGCGCGGAGACTTCGGAAGTTCTTAGCTTCAGATGCGCCTCGGCGCTAGCGTTTACGCATCGTGCTGAGCATGGCGCCAACCGACGAAGCGCTGCTCGAACGCGTCGCCTCAGGTGACCAGGAGGCCACGAGTGTGCTGGTCAGGCGCTATGAGCGCCGCGTCTACGGTCTTGCGCTCGCCGTCCTCGGCGACCCGCACCGCGCGCAGGAGGCCGCCCAGGAGGCGATCGAGCGCGTGTATCGCCGCGCCGCAAGCTTTGACCGCAGCCGCGGGAGCGCCGCCGGCTGGATCCTCACGATCGCGCGCAACGCCGCGATCGACGAGCGTCGCCGCACACCCGCGGCACAGCAGTCGGTCGCGCTGGACGGCCTCGAGCTCTCCAGCCAGGGACCGAGTCCGCTCGATCAGGCGATCACCAACGAGTCGCTCGCGTCGATCCGCAGCAAACTGGCCGCACTGCCGGAGGGCCAGCGCCGTGCGCTCGTGCTCGCCGCCTGGGGCGGGCTGAGCGCCGCCGAGATCGCCGAGCGCGAGCAGGTGCCGCTGGGCACGGCCAAGACACGCCTGCGCAGCGGCCTGCTGAACCTGCGGAGCGCGCTGGACGGACCGAAGTCACCGCCGCCGCCGGCAGGCCACGAGCCGGCCGTCGCGTTCGGGGTCGCCGGCGCAACCCATGCCTACGCCGCCCGGATCGAGGAGGGCGCCTGAGATGAACGCCGACATGCACGGGACGCGCAGCCCGGAATGCCAGGCGGTGGCGTCCGTCAGCGCCGAGCTCGTGCTCGGCCTGCTTGATGCCACCGAGCACGCCTCGGCGCTGAGGCACATCCACGCCTGCGACGCGTGCGCCCACGAGGTGCAGACGCTTGAGCACACGGCCATGGGGCTGCTCGAAGCGGTGCCGGAGGCCACCCCACCTGCGCCGCTGCGCGTCCCCCGGGCCTCACAGGAGCGGGCACGTCCCGGCCGGATGCGCCGCGGCTTCCCGCGCCGCGACTTCCTGCGACGCGGCCTGCTGACGCCGGCCTTTGCGGTCGCGGCGGCCGGGCTTGCGGCGATCGTCATCCTCGCCACCGGCGGCGGCCGGCTATCGACCCCGGGCCGCGCCTCCGCACAGCTGACGCTGGCCGGACGGGCGCTCGGCCAGGTCAGCCTGACCACGGGACAGCGGGTGGCGGTCGCGATCTCGCTGCGCAACGCTCAGGGCGTGCGCAGTGTGCGCTGCATCGTCTGGCAGCACTCGGGCCGGGGCGCGGTGATCGGCAGCTTCACGGTCAGCGGCGGCCGCGCCAGTTGGAGCGGGCAGAGCCCGTGGCCGATCGCGACGCTGCGCTCGGTCGAGCTGGTCTCCACCGCTGGCCGCAAGGTGGCCGTCGCCCGCATCCACACCTGAGCGCCCTGGCTGGACCGAACAGCTCGCTCCGCCGCCGACCACCGGCAGGCGGAGCTTCGCCCCGGCGCCGGCCGTTTCAGGTTGCCGCCTTGAGGGACGCCCGCGAGCCCAAGGGGGTGACGGGGCGGGCGTCGGCGGCCAGCGCCGGGGGTTGCTCAGCGCACCATTTCGCCGTGCGGACGCGAAAACCTTCCGCTCAGCGCTGGTGAGACCTTCTCGCTGCTGGTTCCGTATGATCCGCGGCGGATGCGCCACAAACGACTCTTCGCAAGCCTGCTGGCCGCGGTGGCCGTTGCCTTCGTGGTATCAGCCTGCGGCACCGAGGCGATCGGGGTCCCGAAGTCCGACCCCACCTACGCCTCCGACAGCATCGCCGCCCACCTCTTCAACGAGCGCTGTGGTGGCTGCCACACGCTCTCCTACGCAGGCACGCACGGCTCCGGCGTGAACCCCACGACGTTTGCCACGATCAGCGGCCCGAGCTTCAACCAGCGCTGCGAGCGGCCCGCGATCCGCGTGCTTTACGCGATCGAGAACGGTGGCTTCTCCGGCGCCTACATGCCCCAGAACATCTTCGTCGGCAAGCAGGCACGCGAGGTGGCTGACTTCGTCGCGCGCTTCTCCGGCCGCGACGCCCCGCCTGAGCCGGGTGTGACGCCGTGCATCGACAAGCCACTGCAGCTGCTGCCGCTGACCGGGCCGCTGCCCGAGCTGAGCGGCTCAAAGCACAACTGAGCGCCGCCCGGACCGCGGAACGCCTGCGCTGGTAGCGTGCTGGAGCAGAGATGCTCGACATCAGGCTGATTCGAAGCGAGCCAGACGCCGTCGCCGCGGCGCTGGCAAGACGCGGCGACGTGCCCGCGGACGCGATCAGGCAGCTGCTCGCGCTGGACGAGCGCTGGCGCGGCCTGACCGCGGAGCTCGAGGAGCTGCGCGCGGCGCAGAACCGCGCAAGCCGTGGCCGGCGCGGCGCGCCGAGCGAGACCGAGCGCGAGCAGATGGCCGCGCTGGCGGCCCAGGGCCGCGAGCTGACCGACCAGGAGACCCGGGCGCGCGCCGAGCTCGACGCGCTGCTCCTGACGCTGCCGAACATCCCCGCGGCGGACGCGCCGGCCCATGACACGGTGCTGCGCGAGGTCGGCAACGCCGGCGCCACCGGGCGTGACCACCTCGAGCTGGCTGGCGCGATGATCGACATGGAACGCGGCGCCAGGCTCTCAGGCTCGCGCTTTGCCTACCTTCGCGGCGGGCTGGTGCTGCTCGAGCTGGCGCTCGTCCAGTACGCGCTGACCAAGCTGATCGCCGAGGGCTTTGAGCCCGTGCTGCCGCCGGTCTTGGCGCGCGAGCGCGCGCTGGTCGGCACCGGCATGCTGCCCGACACCGAGCAGCAGATCTACCGCCTGCCGGAGGACGACCTCTACCTCGTCGGCACCTCGGAGGTCGCGCTGGCCTCGCTGCACCGCGACGAGATCCTCGACGCCACCGAGCTGCCG
>JAJZID010000083.1 GCA_021810705.1 Actinomycetes bacterium | reverse complement strand
CGATCGCGAAGGCCGCATAGCGGCCTTCAACCGCGCCGCCGAAGGGCTCTACGGCTACTCAGTCGACGAGGTCATCGGCAAGCACTACTGGATGCTGGCGCCGCCTGCCGTCACACGAGCCGCCGAGGCGGTGCTGCAGCGCGCCCTGGCAGGAGAGATCCAGAGGGTCGACGGCCACTTCGTGACGCGCGCAGGACAGGTCCGGGGGGCCTTGCTCACGCTCTCACCGCTGCGCGACACGGCCGGCGAGATCCATGCGGTCGCCTGCGTTGTGCGTGACGCGTCAGGACGGCAGCTGCGCGAGCGCCAGCACGAGCTGATCGCGCAGCTGGCCAGCGAGACCGAGACGGTGGCGGTGATCGGCACCGACCGTGACGGCGTGATCACGGTCTTCAACCGCGGCGCCGAGGAGCTGCTCGGCTACAGCGCTGCGGAGACCGTCGGCATCCTCAACGGCCTGGTGCTGTTCGACCCGCAGGAGCTCGAGCGTCGTGCTGATGACAACGGTGGTGCCAGCGCCTTCCTGCAGGCGCACAACGGCGAGCGCCACGAGGGTGTCTGGACGTTCTTGCGCAAGGACGGCTCGCGCGTCGAGGTGCTGCTGACCATCAGGGCCGTGTTCAGCGCGATCGGGGAGATCGACGGCTTCGTCGCCTTCGCCCGCGACCTGTCGGCGCTGCGCAGCGCCGAGCTCGCGCGCATGCACGCTGAGGAACGCTTCCGGATCGCCTTCGAGCACGCGCCGATCGGCCTGGCGATCACCTCGCTCGAGGGAGAAACGGCCGGTTGCTGGACGCAGGCAAACCCGGCGCTCGCGCGCATGCTCGGCTACGAGCTGGGCCAGCTCGACGGCGCCGCGATCGACGACATGACCCATCCGGACGATCGCGGCCCGACACCCGAGCTGCTCGCGCGTCTCAGGCGCCATGAGGCGATCGCCGTTGAGAAGCGCTTCATTCGCAAGGATGGCAGCGAGCTGTGGGCGTGGGTCAGCTCCACGCCGGTGCCTGGCCCGCACGGGTCACCGACGACCTACTCGGTCACACAGGTGCTGGATATCGGAGAGCGCCGCCGCTTCGAGGAGAAGCTGCGCTTCATCGCCGAGCACGACCTGCTGAGCGGTCTCTACAACCGCAGGCGCTTTGAGCAGGAGCTCGACGCCGTGGTCGCGGAGCTGGGCGCGAGCGAGCTTTCAGCGGCGCTGCTGGTGCTCGACCTCGACGGCTTCAAGACCGTCAACGACCGCTTTGGGCATGCGGTCGGGGATGATCTGGTCACGCACATCGGCGGGCTGTTGCGCCAGTGCGTCAGGCGCAGCGACTTTGTGGCGCGGCTGGGTGGCGATGAGTTCGCCGTGATTCTGCGCGACTGCGAGCTCGCCGAGGCGGTTGTTGCGGCCGAGAAGGTGCTGGGGACGGTCCGCGAGCGTGGCTGGCTGGCGACCTCGAAGGGTACCGTCCGCGTCACCACGTCGGTGGGCATAGCCCTCCACGGTCCCGGTGCCGGAATCGCCGCTGAAGAGTGGACGCTCGCCGCTGACAGCGCCATGTACCAGGCCAAGAACGAGGGGCGAAACGGCTATGTCGTGTACCGCCCGAGCGGCCAGCACGCGCCACTTGGCGCTGAGCGCGACTCGTGGTATGCGCGGCTGCGCCGCGCGCTCGACGACGAGCGGCTGGTGCTGCACGCACAGCCGATCGTGCCGCTGCACGACGCCGCACCTTCGCACTACGAGCTGCTCGTGCGAATGGTCGGTGAGGATGGGCAGCTGGTCCCGCCGGGCGCCTTCCTGCACAACGCCGAGCGCTTTGAGCTGATCGGTGAGATTGACCGCTGGGTGCTGCGCAGCGCGATTGCGCTGCTTGGCGCTCATACGGCCGCGGGCAACGACATCACCCTGTCGGTGAACCTGTCCGGCAAGACGATGAGCGACCTGGAGCTGGCCGCCGACCTCGGCTTGATGCTCGAGCGGACCCAGATCCCGGCCGGGAGGCTGGTGGTCGAGGTCACCGAGACAGCGGCGATCGTGAGCCTCGAGCGCGCCCGTGAGCTGGCCGGGCAGCTGCGCGCGATGGGCTGCCTGTTTGCCCTGGACGACTTCGGCTCGGGGTTCTCCTCCTTTCACTACCTCAAGCACCTGCGCTTCGATTACCTGAAGATCGATGGAGAGTTCATCAGCGGCCTGGTCGAGAGCGCAAGCGACCAGCTGCTGGTCAGCGCCCTGGTCTCCGTCGCACGGGGGCTCGACACAAGGACGGTGGCGGAGTTCGTCGGCGACGAGGAGACCGTCAAGCTGCTGCGTGAGCTCGGCGTCGATTACGGCCAGGGATTCCATCTCGGGCGTCCGGCGCCAGTGGCGGAGGTGTTGCCGCCGTTGCCGGAAGGCTGAAAAATAGGAAGCTCTTACGAGCGCTCGCTAATTTCGCACTGGTTTGCCTGGCTCGGTGAGGACAAGGGTCGTCGGCTCGATCGCGGCGAGCGTGGCAGCGCTTGCTCTGCTCGCCGCGCCCGCCTGGGCTTCACCGCAGTTCGTGCGTATCGGTACCGCGCCGCTGCTGCCGCTTGGCGCGAGGCCGCTGGCGGGCGTCGCCTCGGTCACGAGCATGCAGCTGACCGTCGCCCTGCAGCCGCGTGACCCCGCGGCGCTGACCGCCTACGCGACCGCGGTCAGCACCGCCGGCTCACCCGTCTACCGCCACTACCTCACGCCCAGCGAGTTTCGTGCACGCTTTGCGCCGCGCCGCACGACGCTGGTCAGGGTGCAGGCGCAGCTGCGCCGGCAGGGCCTCGAACCCACCGGCGTGACCGCCAACGGCCTGGCGATCCATGTGCGCGGCTCGAGCGCCGCGATCGAGCACGCCTTTCGTCTTTCGCTCGAGCGCGTGCGCCTGGCCGACGGTCGTGACGCCGTCTACAACTCAAACGCCCCCGCAGTGCCGGCCAGTGTGGCGCCTGACATCCAGGCGGTGATCGGCCTGAGCAGCCTGGCGGTGATGCAGCGGCTGGATATCACCCACAGCCAGGCGCTCGCGGCCGGCAGTGTCGGCGTCGCGCCCGTGCGCCTGAGGCCGGCCCCCGCGGGACGCGCGGCCCAGGCCCCGACCGGCGGTCCCCAGCCGTGCACCAAGGCGGCCGAGATCGCCCCTGGGCAGGGCGCCTACACCGCCAACGAGATCGCCAGTGCCTACGGGTTCTCCGGCGTCTATGCGACCGGCGACCTGGGCCAGGGCGTGACCGTCGGCGTGTATGAGCTCGAGCCCAACTCTCCCAGCGACATAGCCGCCTACCAGAGCTGCTACGGCACGCACACCCGGATCAGCTACGTGAAGGTGGACGGCGGCGCCGGCACCGGTGTCGGGCAGGGTGAGGCGGCGCTGGACATCGAGCAGCTGATCGGGCTGGCACCTGCTGCCAAGCTGATCGTCTACCAGGGACCCAACAACAACGCAGACAACCCCGGCACCGGGCCATACGACACCCTGGCGGCGATGATCACCCAGGACAAGGTGCAGGTGATCTCCAACAGTTGGGGTGAGTGCGAGGCGCTCGAGGGCGCCACCGACGCGCAGGCCGAGAACACGCTGCTCGAGGAGGCGGCGGTGCAGGGACAGACGTTCGTCTCGGCGGCCGGCGACTCCGGCTCGGAGGACTGCTGGACGACCCCACCGGGTGGCGACCCCAACAACTCGCTGGCGGTCGACGACCCCGCCAGCCAACCGTTCGCGACCGCCGTCGGCGGGACCACGCTCAGCACGATCGGCCCACCGCCCACCGAGACCGTTTGGAACGACGACAACCCCGACGTCAACTACGCCGCCTTTGGCGTGCAGCAGGGCGCGGGCGGTGGCGGCATCTCGTCGCTGTGGCAGATGCCGGCATTCCAGTCCGGCGCACCGGCGGCGCTGAACGTGATCAACACCAACTCATCCGGTCAGCCGTGCAAGGTGGCGGCCGGGAGCTACTGTCGGGAGGTGCCGGACGTGTCCGCCGACGCGGACCCGATGACCGCCTACCTGGACTACTGGAACGGCAGCGGCAGCGCCCACGGCGAGTCCGGCTGGCAGGGCACCGGCGGCACCAGCGGCGCCGCTCCGCTGTGGGCGGCGCTGTTTGCGCTGGCAGACTCAAGCAGCGCCTGCCGCGGCACACAGATCGGCTTTGCCGACCCCTCGCTCTATGCGCTTGCCGGACAGTCGCAGGCGACCTACTTCAACGACATCACCACCGGCAACAACGACTTCACGCCGAGCGGCAACACCTCGGGCCTGTACCCGGCCGGGCCTGGCTACGACATGGCCAGCGGACTGGGCTCGCCCAAGGCCGCTGCGCTGGTGCCGGCACTCTGCCAGCAGGCCGTCAGTGTCAGCGACCCGGGCGCCGTCTACACCTTCGATCACCAGCAGGTGCGCCTGCGCCTGCACGCCACGCTTAAAGCCGGACAGACCGGCACGCTGCGCTTCCACTCCGCGCGGTTGCCCGCCGGCCTGCACCTGGACCATGCCACCGGCGTGATCAGCGGCCGTGTGCGCCGGCCCGGTGTGCGCACCGTCACAATCACCGCCTCGAGCTCCACGGGCCAGTCCGGCACGATCCGCTTCCAGTGGGCGGTCGCGCGTCTGCCGCAGGTCTCAGCGGCACTCGCCGGCACGGGCCAGACACCGGCACTGACGATCCACGCCCGGGCGGGCGCCTACGAGCCGGGGCTGCGTGAGCTCGTGATCGCGCTGCCACGCGCGCTGCGCCTGATCGGCGCCCGCGCCGTGCGGGTGCTCACGCCCACCGGCCGCCGGCTCGCCCACAGCGCCCACCTGAACGGCCAGATCCTCACGATCAAGCTGGATGTCGTGCACTCGCCGCTTGAGGTGCTCTTCCCCGCCGGCTCACTGCGGCGCGCCAGCACCGCGCACGGGCTCGTCCACGTCGCCGTGCGGACGATCGACCGTGTCGGCGGGCACGTGACGGTGCGGCGCAGCATCGGTGCGGGCTGACGCCATCCACCGGCCTTCTGCTTGAATCGCAAGCCGTGGCGGCCCCCTACAGCTCACCCCTGGCGCAAACGCTGGCCGAGGATCTGCTCGAGCGCTTTCTGCGCTACGTGCGGATCGACACGCAGTCAAAGGTCGACCGCGAGCGCTCGCCCAGCACGCCCGGGCAGCTCGAGCTCGGCCGGCTGCTCGCCGGTGAGCTCGCGGCGATCGGCCTGGCCGACGCCGAGCTCGACGAGCACGGCTACGTGTACGCGACACTGCCAGCGACCGCGCCGGGCACGCCCGTCATCGGCCTGATTGCGCACATGGACACGAGCCCCGACGCGCCCGGCACGGGCGTTGAGCCGATCGTCCACCGCGACTACCAGGGCGGCGTGATCGAGCTTCCCCGGCAGGGCACGCGGCTTGACCCGGCCAGCATGCCGCACCTCCACCACCTGGTCGGCCACGACCTGGTGACCGCCAGCGGCGACACGCTGCTCGGTGCCGACGACAAGGCCGGTGTGGCGGTGATCATGGCCGCGGTCGCTCACCTGTCGGCGCACCCGGAGCTGCCGCGCCCGACGCTGCGGATCGCCTTCACGCCCGACGAGGAGGTCGGGCACGGTGCCACCCTGTTTGACATCCCACGGTTCGGTGCGCGCTGCGCCTACACGCTCGACGGGTCCGGTCGCGGCAGCCTGGACGACGAGAGCTTCAGCGCGATTGAGGCTCGCATCGACGTGACCGGCGTCGGCGTGCACCCCGGGACGGCCACCGGCAAGCTCGTGAGCGCGCTGGTGCTCGCCGCGGAGATCGTCGCCAGCCTGCCCAAGGACCGGCTCACACCGGCCACCACCTCGGGACGCGAGGGCTTCATCCACCCGACCCGGCTTGAGGGCGGCACCGAGCACGCGCAGCTGCGACTGATCGTGCGCGACTTTGACGAAGGGTTGCTCGCCTCCCACGTCGCCCTGCTGCACCAGATCACAGACCGGGTGGCGGCCGCCAACCCGGCCGCGCACATCGAGTTTCAGGAGATCCGCCAGTACCGCAACATGCGCGAGTACATCGAGCGCGACCCGGAGGTGGTCGCGGCGGCGATCGACGCGTTTGAGGCCGAGGGGGTCACACCGATCCGCGAGCCGATCCGTGGCGGCACCGACGGCTCCAGGCTTTCGGAGATGGGGCTGCCGACCCCCAACATCTTCGACGGTGGCTACGAGTACCACTCGCTGCGTGAGTTCGCCTCGCTGCAGGACATGGCCTGCGCGGCGGCCGTGGTCGTGCACCTGGCGGAGGCCTGGACACGGCGCTGAGGGTCCTCACCGTCCTGGGCAACCGCCCGCAGTTCATCAAGGCGGCCGCGGTCTCGCCGCTTTTGCGCGAGCAGGGTGAGGAGCTGCTGGTGCACACCGGCCAGCATCACGACGACACGCTTTCTGCGATCTTCTTCAGCGAACTCGGTCTGCCGGCGCCGGATGTGGAACTCGGCGTCGCCGGCGGCTCCAACACGTCACAGACCGCACGCATGCTGAGTGCGCTCGAACCGGTGATCGAAGAGGCTGAGCCCGACTGGGTGCTCGTCTATGGCGACACCAACTCGACGCTCGCGGGGGCGCTGGCGGCCGCCGGCCAGGGCGTGCCTGTGGCGCACGTCGAGGCGGGTATGCGCTCCTATGACCGCGCCATGCCGGAGGAGCGAAACCGCGTGCTCACCGACCATCTCAGCACGCTGCTCTGCTGCTCCTCGCAGACGGCGGCCGCGAACCTCGCCAGGGAGGGCGTCGGCCAGCGGGCCGACGCCGACGTCACGGTGACGGTGGTCGGTGACGTGATGGTGGATGTCGCGCAGCGCGCCCAGCCGCTGGCGCGCGGGCGTGAGGATCTGGTGCGCGGGCACAGCGTGGAGCCCGGCGGCTATGTGCTGGCGACCGCGCACCGGGCGGGCAACGTCGATGACCGTGGGCGGCTTGGCGCGCTGGTTGGTCTGCTTGTCGGTGTGCAGGGCCCGGTGCTGCTGGTGCTGCACCCGCGCACACGCGCGCGGCTCGAGGCGGCGGGGTTGCTCGCGACGCTCGAGCGTGGCGGTGTGCACGTCAGCCCGCCGCTCGGTTACCTGGAGCTGACGGCGCTTCTGTGCAACGCGCGCGCGGTCCTGACCGACTCCGGCGGGCTGCAGAAGGAGGCCTACCTGGCGGGCGTCCCGTGTGTGACGCTGCGGCCCAGCACCGAGTGGACCGAGACGGTGCAGGCGGGCTGGAACACGCTTGTGGACCTCGACCTGGATGCGGCCCGGGCGGCGCTCGCAAGGCCCGTGCCGGCGGCCAGGCCCGAGCTCTACGGCGACGGCGAAGCGGGCCGGCGGGTGCTGGAGGCACTTCAGCGGGCCATGTGAGCGCCTTTGGTCGTGGCCATGCTGGGGCCGCGACCGCCTTTGGCCCCCAAATCAGCTTCCAAACATGACTTTTGTGCATCTGGCGCACTGGGAGCGCAGCTGATGCACAAACTGCGCCGGCGGCGGCAGGTTTGGGGCGTAGGGGCGGTGCTGGCGTCGCCTGGGGGCGTCGCTGGGCGGGGTGCGGCTGGCTGGGCGGGGTGCGGCTGGCAGACCCCGGCTGGAGCGGGCGGCAGGCCGCGCCGGTCGCGGTGTCCTGCCGAGATGAGGTGGCAAGCAGATCGGGAGAGGCGCCGGCTCGATGAGCACGCCCCGGGCACCGCAAGAATCCCTGCCACTCATGGCGGCGTCAGTCAATGGCCTAGACTGGCCGGTCGCATGGCGCAGCAGAAGATCACTGTCGGTGTGGCGGGTTTGGGCTACTGGGGGCCGAACCTGGCACGGAACTTCGCCGGGCTTGGGGACTGTGAGCTGCGCTGGGTCGCTGACCGCTCGCCGCAGGCCCGCGAGCGTGCGGCCCGGCAGTT
>JAJZID010000082.1 GCA_021810705.1 Actinomycetes bacterium | reverse complement strand
GGTACTCGCCGTCCACCGACTCGGTCATCACGTGCACCAGGCGTCCGTCGTAGTCGGCCTCGAGCAGCGGATCCCAGCGCGAGCCCCAGATCACCTTGATCACGTTCCAGCCGGCGCCGCGGAAATCGGACTCGAGCTCCTGGATGATCTTGCCGTTGCCGCGCACCGGCCCGTCCAGGCGCTGCAGATTGCAGTTGACAACCCAGATCAGGTTGTCCAGCTGCTCGCGGCCGGCCAGGCCGATCGCGCCCATCGTCTCCGGCTCGTCCATCTCGCCGTCACCGAGGAACGCCCAGACCTTGCGGGCGCTGGTGTCGAGCACCGCGCGGTTGGTCAGATACTTCATGAAACGCGCCTGGTAGATCGAGGTGATCGCACCGATGCCAAGCGACACCGTCGGGAACTGCCAGAAGTCGGGCATCAGCCACGGGTGCGGGTAGGAGGAGAGGCCCTTGCCGCCGACCTCCTGGCGGAAGTGGTCAAGCTGCTCCTCGGTCAGGCGCCCCTCGAGGAAGGCGCGTGCGTAGTTGCCGGGGGAGGAGTGGCCCTGGAAGTAGACGAGGTCGCCGCCGTGCTGCTCCGACGGCGCGTGCCAGAAATGGTTGAAGCCGACCTCATACAGGTCGGCGAGCGACTGGTAGGAGGCGATATGCCCGCCCAGCTCGGAGGACTCCTTGTTGGCGCGCACGACCATCGCCATCGCGTTCCAGCGGATGATCGACCGCAACCGCCGCTCGACCTGCTGGTCGCCGGGCATCGGCTCATCAAGCGACGCCGGGATCGTGTTCACATACGGGGTGTTCAGCGACCCGATCGGGCCGCTGCCGGCGTGCTGCGCGCGCTCGACCACCCGCCCGAGCAGCTCGCGCGCACGTCCGACGCCGTCGTGCTCGACGACCGCGTCGAGTGCCTCCAGCCATTCGCTGGTCTCTGTCGGGTCAACGTCTGCATCGCCGCTCTCGGGCGGTGGGAGGATCTCTGTCATGGCTGGCTCACGCGGGCTGGTCGGGTCACAAGGCTCTGGTAGGACTATAAACCCCAGGCTTTTGATCGGTCGACGACACAAGCCCGCGTCGGGTAGGGTGCGCGCATGACGCTGACGCTCGTCCAGGAGGTGCTCGGGCCACCGTGGCAGCGGTCGCTGCGCGGGAGCTTCGACCAGCTCGTGGTCGAGTCTGAGCTGCTGGCCTCAAACCCGCTCGGCGATCCCGCGCGGCGGCCGCTCTACGTCTACCGCTCACCGGGCGTGCGCGCCGGCAGCGCCAGCGACGTGCCGAGCGTCTACGTGCTGCAGGGCTTCACCGGCCAGCTCGACATGTGGCTTTCAAGGTCGGCGTTTGAGCCGACCATCGTGGAGCGCCTGGACGCGATGTTCGCGGGTGAGCGCCCGCCCGCGAGCGACGCGGTGATCGTGTTCGTCGACGCCTGGACCTCGCTCGGCGGCTCGCAGTTTGTGAACTCCAGCGCGATCGGGGACTACAGCGACTACATCTGCGACGAGGTCGTGCCGTTCATCGACGCAAACTACCCGACCGTCGCGGAGCCGCAGCGCCGCGGCGTTGCCGGCAAGTCCTCCGGCGGCTACGGGGCCATGGTGCTTGCGATGCGCCGCCCGGACGTCTTTGGCGGCCTTGTCTCACACTCGGGTGACGCGCTCTTTGAAGCCTGCTACCTGCCCGACGTCCATAAGGCGGTGCGGGCGCTGCGCGATCACTTCGACGGCTCCCTGGAGACGTTCTGGCAGCGCTTCGCGGCGCGTGAGCGCTTTGACTTCGAGCGCTTCGGCGCGATCATCAACATCCACGCGATGGCCTGTGCCTACTCGCCCGACCCCGAGCATCCGAGCCGCCCGCTGTTGCCGTTCGATCTGTCAAGCGGCCGGCTGATACCAGAGGTCTGGGAGCGCTGGCTCGAGCACGACCCGGTGCGCATGGTCCAGGGCCACGCGCAGGCACTCACGCGCATGCGCCACATCCACATCGAGGCTGGACGCGGCGACGAGTTCTTCCTGGATCTGGGCGCGCAGGCGGTCTCTGGGGAGCTGGAGCGCGCGGGGATCGAGCACACACTGGAGCTCTTCGACGGCACGCACGGCGGTCTCACCTACCGCTACGCGCCGGCGATCCGCGACCTCTTGGACGCCCTTTGAGCCACGCCCAGGACAACGAGCTCGCATTCGCCGGGCCGCTCGAGCTGGCGCGAATGGTTCGCTCCCGGGAGCTCAGCGCCCGCGAGCTGGTGGAGTTCTCGCTGGCGCGGATCGACCGGCTGAACCCGCGGCTGAACGCCTTTCGCGAGGTGCTGGGTGACCTGGCACTGACGACCGCGGCACAACTCGACGCGGGGGCGCTGGAGGGCGGCGCTGCGCTCGCCGGCGTGCCCATTGCGATCAAGGACGACATGCCGCTTGCGGGCCATGCGATGACACGTGGCTCCCGGTCGCCCAGCCCGCCGCAGCCCGCCGACGCCGAGGCGCTGCGCCACCTGCGCCAGGCCGGCGCGATCCCGGTTGGGATAACACGGGTGCCGGAGCTGATGCTGATGCCGTGGACGGCCAGCAGCGCAGGGGGTGTGACCCGCAACCCGTGGAACCCCGAGCGCACACCCGGAGGGTCGTCCGGCGGCTCGGGCGCCGCGGTCGCCGCGGCCCTGGTGCCCGCCGCCGGCGGCTCCGACGGCGGTGGCTCGCTGCGGATCCCGGCCGCCTGCTGCGGTCTGGTGGGGCTCAAGCCGACCCGCGGCCGCGTCTCCGCGCAGCCGCTCGGCGACGGCTGGCTGGGACTCTCGACCTACGGTGCGCTGGCGCGCACCGTGTCTGACAGCGCCCTGTTGCTCGATGTGATGCAGGGCTCGGCGGCAGGTGACCGCTACACGCTCGCGCCGCCCAGCGGCAGCTTCCTCGACGCCGCGCGGACGCCGCCCGCGCGCCCGCTGCGCGTCGCGATCTCCAAAGCTCTGCCGCCCGGCGTCATCGCCCGGCTCTCAGCCGATCAGCGCCGCGCCTTCGACCAGACCGCAAGGCTGCTCGAGGAGCTCGGCCATCACGTCAGCGAGCGCGACCCGCACTACGGAGCGGTTTCGCTGCAGTTCACGCAGAGCTACCTGCGCGGCGCCGCCGACGAGTTCGCGACGCTCACCCAACCGGAGCTCGCCGAGCGTTCGACCAGGCAGCTGGCGGCGCTCGGCAGGCGGCTCGTACCCGAGCGCCGGCGCGAGCGGCTGCTGGCCGCCCGGCCGCGGGTCACCGTCCGCATCGCAGCACTGTGGGAGGACTACGACGTGCTGCTGACGCCGGGGCTTGCCAGCACGGCGATCGCGGCCGAGGGCGCCTACGGCAAGAGTGGCGTTGCGGCGCTGCTGGTCGCCAGCCGCTTCATGCCGTGGTTTCCGGCCTTCAACCTGACCGGCCAGCCAGCCATCTCGCTGCCCGCCGGCCTTGGGTCAGATGGGCTGCCGCTGAGCGTGCAGCTCGTCGGGCGCCACGGAGACGAGCTGACGCTGTACTCGCTGGCCGGGCAGATCGAGGCGGCGAGGCCCTGGGCCGGCGACCGCCCGCCGCTGGCCGTCCTTTGAGCGCGCCTGCTCGGTGCACCTGGCCAGCGGGCCAGGTGCACCGCTTGAGAGCTGCTCAGGCTGACCGGTAGCCGCTGCGCGCAAACGAGCCGATCGGCGCGGGGGCGACGGTCGCGCGGACCTCGACCTGGACGTGGGGCTCGACCGTCGGCTTGCGCGAGTTCGGCGCCTCGCCCCACAGGACGGTGAGCTCGGTGCCTGGCTGGGCGTGCTGGTTGGCGACCGTGGCCAGGGACACGAAGGCGCGCTCGTTGTAGAGGTAGCCGCAGTCGAAGGAGAGGCCGACGAGCTCGCCGTCGGCGTGCACCGCGTCGGTCTGGAAGAGCGCGTAGCGCGCCTTGGGCCACTCCATGTACTTGGCCGCCTCGCCGGAGCCCAGCTGGCTACGGAAGATGTTGGCGACATCATCCTCGTGCCAGATCAGCGTGACCTTGCGACGCGGCGGGTTTGAGGCGATCTGCTCGAGCGCGGCGCGCCCGGGGAACTCGTGGTCGAAGGCGACGATCGCGCCGTAGCCGAGGTCGTAGGGGGTGGTGTAGTAGTCGGTGATGTTGTCGGAGTGGAAGGAGCCGCCGAGCGAGCCGGCGCGGGCCGCGCTGCGCCAGCGCCGGAAGGCCTCCATGCCGGCGCCTGTGAAGATCGCCGGCGGCGGGGAGGGCACCCAGGCGGACTCCAGGTTCGCGGTCGAGTAGGCGCGCGCGCCGGCGGGCAGCAGCCCGTCCTGCGCGCCGGCTGCGAGCAGCGCCTCACGGACCGCCTCCGCGTCCTGCCAGGGGCCGAAGAGCTCAAAGCCAGGCTGGCCCGCCATGCCGTGGCGCAGCGCCCGCACGCGCGCGCCGGCGAGCGTGAACTCGGTCATGTGAAAGAACTTCACCTCGGGCACCGGCGCGCCGGTCGCACGCTCGAGGATCGCAAGCGCCCTTGGTCCCTGGACCTCGTAGCGGTAGAGCTTCGGCGGACCCTGACGGTCAAAGGAGTTCTCATCGCGCTCGATCTGCACGTCGTAGCCGCCGGTGAGCGCGTTGTAGTGCACCCAGTCGACAACCGTCGGGTGGGCACCCACGAAGTCAAACTCGTTCTCCGCCAGGTAGAAGAGGATGCCGTCGCCGATCAGGAACCCGTCCGGGTTGGTGCACACCAGTTGCTTGGCGACGCCCGGCGAAAAGCGTGAGAAGTTGTTGACGCCGAGCGCCGCGAACAGGCGCAGCGCGTCGGGGCCGCTGACGAAGAGATCGGCCATGTGGTGGGACTGGTCAAGCAGCGCGGCGCTCTCGCGCCAGGCGCGCTGCTCCGAGCGCCAGTTGCTGAACTCCGGCTTGACCGGAAAGGTGTGCGGCAGCGCGGGGTGGTTGCGCAAATAGGGGACGGCGCCTCCAGCCTGCTGGATCGCGTCCTCGAGGCTCTGCTCGGTCATCTCTCTCCTTCTCTGGTTGGCGGCTTGCGCGATGCTCGCCGGTAGGGGCAATCCTCGCGCGGACAGGCACAGAAGAAAAGAGCCAGTTGGTTGTGATCTTCATGAGCGATACTCATGATGTGGTCAATCTGCGCCAGGTTGAGGCGTTCGTGGCCGCCGCGGATGGCGGCTCCATGACCGCCGCCGCCAGGCGGCTGATGGTCTCGCAGTCGGCGGTCTCACTCGCCGTCGCCGGTCTGGAGGAGGCGCTCGGCGCGGACCTCTTCCTTCGCCGCCGGGGGCGTGGCCTGGAGCTGACCGCCGCCGGCCGTGAGCTGCTGCTCGAGGCCAGAAACCTGCTGGCCGACGCGGAGGCCTTGCGCGCACGTGCCGACGCGATCGGGCGCGGGCTTCAGGGCCGCCTGACGGTGGGCTGCTTCGGGACGGGGGCGCCGCTGGTGCTGCCGGCGCTGATGGAGACCTTCGAGCGCCGCCACCCGGGAGTGAGGCTCGACTTCGTCGAGGGCTCGACCGAGGTGCTCGAGGCGGCGCTGCTCGAGGGCCGCTGCGAGCTCGCGCTGATGTATGACATCGGCCTGCACGTGGCGCTGCGCACCGAGGTGCTCCACAGCGCGGTGCCGTACGCGCTGTTCGCGCCCGAGCATCCGCTCGCGAATCACGCCGAGGTGACGCTTGCCGAGCTCGCGGGGCACGAGTTCGTGGCGCTCGACGTGGCGCCGGTGCACGAGCACCAGCTCGGTCTCTTTGCGCACGCCGGTGTGGTGCCGCGGATCCGCCACCAGACATCGAGCTACGAGCTGGTGCGCTCGCTGGTGGCGCGCAACCTCGGCTTCACGCTGCTGATCAGCCGTCCCTACGGCGATGTCAGCTACGAGGGCAGGCCGCTGGTGGCGGTGCCGCTGGCCGGTGAGGTCAAGCCTGTCGACGTGGTCCTCGCGCGCGCGCCGGGCGTGCGCCCGACGCTGCGCGCCCGCGCGTTTGCCGCGCACTGCCGGGAGCTCCTGCCGCAGCTGCCGGCGGGTGTGAGCGGCGGCCCGGTGGGCGCGAGCGTGGCGTCAGTGGCGCCGAGGCCGTGAAAGGCGCGTGGCGTCGTGCAGCGCGCGTCCGGTCTCGACCACCAGCCCGCGGCCGGTGAGCAGCATCGCCGACGCGCCCCAGAAGAGGATCACCGCGTCGATGCTCTTGCGTCCGGCGTTGTCCCAGTAGTCGTCGGCCAGATCGAACCAGAGCGCGAACTCGTCGAGCGTCAGCGCGGTTGCGAGCCCGGCGGTGAGCGCCGCGGCGCGCGAGCCCGCCCGCCGGTGCGGGTCGGTGCCGATCGCGACCTGCCAGGTCCACAGGTAGCCGAGCGCGATCTGACCGATGATCCCTGGCGTGGAGTGGTGCAGGTGGCGGCCGCCGGCGCTCAGGTTGCGAAACGGCCCCCGGCCGGCGCGGATCGCGTGTGTGACCAGCCGGCAGCCCGCAAACCCTGCCGTGAACCCGGCGGCGTGCAGGAACGCACGCTCGCGCCGAGGATCGGCGAAGTGGCGCCGGTAGGCCTCGCGCAGGTCGAAGTGCTCCGGCAGGATCTCGTGGCGGTGTTCGGCTTCGGGCTGGCTGTTCATCCCCGCCAGGTTATGAGGCGGAGCGGCGCCTGTGTGCACGTGCTTGCCCGGTCGCGCGACGGCGGGCGGGCGGGCGGTGCTGCGCGGCGGGCGCACGCCTGAAGCCGGCCGCGCCGACGCTCGGCCTGGAGCCGGGCAGCCCGTGGTCGATCCCCAGCTCATCGGCGATCTGGCTCACCTCACGGTGCTGGTCGGGTGCGACCAGCGTGATCCCGATGCCGCTCGCGCCGGCGCGGGCGGTGCGACCGATCCGGTGCACATAGGTCTCGGAGTCGTGCGGCGGATCGAAGTTGATCACGTGCGAGATGCCGCCGACGTCGATGCCGCGCGCGGCCACGTCGGTTGCGACCAGCGTGTCCACGTCGTATGCCTGAAAGCGTGCGAGCGCTCGCTCACGCTGAGCCTGGGTCTTGTTGCCGTGCATCGCGACCGCGGCGATGCCGCTACCAGAGAGCTTCTTGACGAGCTTGTCGGCGCCGTGCTTGGTGCGCACGAAGACGAGCGCCAGGTCGCGCTCATCACCGAGCTGCTCGACGAGCACGTCGAGCCGCGACTCGTGTGTGACCGGGACAAAGCGGTGCTCGACCATCTCGGCGGCGCGTCGCTGCGACGGGCCGTGCTCGTGGAAGGTCGCGTCGCGCGTGTAGCGGCGCGCCACCTTGCCGGCATCCCCGTCGAGCGTGGCGGAGAAGAAGAGCGTCTGGCGCTTTTCCGGGCAGAGCGCCACGATCCGGTCAAGCGCCGGCCGGAAGCCCATGTCAAGCATGCGGTCGGCCTCGTCGATCACGAGCGTGCGCACATGATCGAGCGTGAAGGCACGACGCTCCAGCTGGTCCTCGAGGCGTCCGGGCGTGGCCACGATGATGTGTGCGCGTGCCGCTGCCTGCGCCTGCTTGAGCAGGCCGACGCCGCCGTACACGGCGGCGATCCGCAGCGCGCGCGCCTGGGCCGTGGCACGCAGCTCCTCGACGATCTGTGTGGCCAGCTCACGCGTCGGGGCAAGCACCAGGGCCGCCGGGCGCCGCGCGTCGGCGGCGGTGCGGTCGATCATCGGGATGCCGAAGGCGAGCGTCTTGCCCGAGCCGGTGGGGGAGCGGGCGAGCACGTCACGACCGGCGAGGACGTCGCTCATAACGTCCCGCTGGATCGCGAACGGTTCGCTGATGCCGCGCGCGGCGAGCGCTGCGACCACGGCTTTGGACACGCCGAGATCGGCGAAAGACTGGTTGGACATGTGTTCTCCTTGGCGGTGCCGCATGGGACCGCGGACGATTCGGGAGGCTTATTGGCTTACCCGAACCGCGCGTTGCGCGTCCACTGAAAGCAACTGCCTCACGGCCGGCGGCGCCGGTCGTTCTGCGA
>JAJZID010000081.1 GCA_021810705.1 Actinomycetes bacterium | reverse complement strand
TGTCAGCCGCGGGCGCACATACCGTGATGCGCTCGGGCGTCTGCTGGCGCAGGAACCCTTTGAGCGCGTGGTGATCGCCGCGACGGGAGAGCCCGGCAACGGCCTGGCCGAGCACGACCTGGCGTGGCTCCTGTCGGAGGTTCCGGCTGAGCTGTTGATCCTGCGCCCCGCGATCGGCTAGCGCGTCCGTTCCCGACGCGTGCCGCACGGGAGTAAACGTACTCGTGCCCGGTCGTTCGCTTACTCGGCAGAGTCCACTCGTGGGGTGCGGCGGCGGGCGATGTGTCGCCTCTGGCTCGTAGTCTCGTTAAAGCGGTAACCCCGGAGACGTGCTTGCGCAGAGGCCTTCCGGGGTCTTCGTCAACACGATTACCACGCGGGATTTGCGGCAATGGCGCCAAGTGATGAGCAGGCTACGGCGCACGTCGCTGTCGCGCTCTCCGCCGAACGCCTCAAGCCCTACCTGGCGGCACCCGTACTGGGCATTGGTATGACGATCCTGGCCGAGTGCTGTCGGAGTTCGCGCGTGAGGACATCGCTGGCGCTCGCCGTCGGGTGCGGAAGCTGCGGCGTCCCGAGACGCCCGGTCGGGTCGTGGTGGAGCTGAACTTCGGGTTCTGGAAGTTCCTGGTTGCCAAGCGCTATGAGGCGACCCTGTGGACCGGGCATCTGCGCCGTGCGTTCCCGAACCTTCAACCGCAGAACCGTGCGACCGTGTACCGGGCGCTGGACGAGCTGCACACGCTCAGAAACAGGATCGCCCGTCACGAGCCGATCCATACTCGTGACCTGAAAGCTGACGCCGTGACGATCTACCGGCCGCTGGACTGGATCGACAACGATGTCCGCGCTTGGCCCTGACCTCCCTCGCGAGTCGTCTCGTGACGGAGGTGCGCACTACGGCCGCGCCGTAGCATCCGTCCATCCAGAGGGCAGCGGGACGACGGGGGCTCTGAGAAAGCAGGCGGTCAGTCACCTCGGGGTCTGGCGCGCCCGGTAAGGCCAGACACGCGAACCGGCCGGAGGGAGAGGGTGGCGGCGGCACTCGGCAGTCGGTGAGGTGAGGCGGGCGTGGAAACGTGGGTGGTCGGTGCCGGGAGGCTCCGGGCGTCAGAAACCTTCTAGTGGGAAAATAACGTTGGGCCCGAGATCACCTCTGGTGCCGTTGCCGTTGGAGCGCTGGGCGTGTTCAGGCTGCGATCGGGGTGTCTGTGAGGGTGACGGTGTGCCCGAGTCGCTCGAGCTGGGTTACGAGCCGGCGGGTTTGGCGGGCTGGGTCGCGGCGCATGAAGTAGTCGCCGCCGAGGTCGTTGTAAAGCTCGCCCGTGGACAGTATGTGCCAGACCGCGCACAGCATGGAGTGTTTGACCGCGCCGAGCGCACGACCATGCCCGAGCGCTGGTTTCTTGCGGCGGTAGAGCGCTTGCAGGTAGCTGTCGTTGGTGCGTAGCGCGGCCATCGCGGCGTCGGTGAGCGCGGCGTTTAGGTGCTTTGAGCCTTTGCGGGTCCGGCCGGAGCGGCGTTTGCCGGCGGACTGGTCGTTGCCGGGGCACTGCCCGGCCCAGGACGCCAAGTGCCCGGCTGTCGGGAACACGCTCATGTCATCACCGATCTCGGCGATCAGCACCGCGTGCAACGGCTCAAAGTGGCCCTCGAGCGCTTCGCGTAGCGCTGGGAGCTTGGTGCGCATCCTGCCCTTGGCCAGCTCGGCCAGGGTCTCAGGGTCGCGGGTGCCGGTGATCAACGCGTCAAGCATCGCCCGCCCGGCTCCGCCAGCTGGCAGAGCCATTCAGCGTCCTTGACATCCGTTTTGCGGGCAGGCACCAGCAGGCGGAAACAATCCTGTATTCTTCCTGGAAGATGGCTCTGAACATCAAGGATGAGACGGCGGACCGGCTGGCTCGCGAACTTGCGGCAGAGACGGGCGAAAGCATCACGATGGCTGTCACTGCTGCTGTTCGAGAGCGGCTCGACCGTCTGCGTGGCGCGGTTCCGCGCGAGCAGCGCCGGCACGCGCTGAGAGAGATCGCCGGGCGTAGCGCGAGGCGTCGCGTCCGCGACCGGCGTCCCGCGGATGAGATCGTCGGCTACGACGCCGAAGGCCTGCCTCGCTGAAGTCCGCCGCATGGTCATCGACACCTCTGCGCTTGTGGCGGTGCTCCTCGGCGAGCCCGAAAGTGATCGCATCATCGAACTGCTCGCAGACGCCGAGGATCCGCTGATCTCCGCGGCGACGCTTGTCGAGACGTCGATCGTAATGCTGGCCAAGACTGGGGCCGAAGGGATCAGCGACCTGGATGACATGCTGGCGGCCGCAGCCGTGCGTTGCGTTGCCGTGGATGCCGCGCAAGCGCACCTGGCGCGCGAGGCCTTCGAGCGGTTCGGCAAAGGCAGGGCGCGGGCGGCCCTGAACTACGGCGACTGCTTCGCCTATGCGCTCGCCCGATCAACAGGGCGGCCGCTGCTCTTCAAGGGCCAGGACTTCATCCACACAGACGTTGAACCCGCGATGGTCTAAGGACGCGATCGGAAAGTCCGATCAAGACGTCGCGGTCGCCTGCCGCTCGCGCCCACAAACCGGGTGCGCGACTGTAAGCTCACACGATGGACCAGAACTCTGGGCAGCCGCTGGGGGAGCGGGTGTCCTTCGCCGGTGCGCCGCGCCCGGAGCGCGCGCTTCTGGAACAACAGCCCCTGACCGGCACGCGTGTGATCCTGGCGCCACTGCGACCGGAGCGCGACGCGGCCGCGCTCTACAGCGCCTCGCACCTGCCAGACGGCGATCCCTCGATCTGGACCTACCTCTACGACGGCCCCTACCCGGACGCCGGGAGCTTCACGCAGGCGCTTGCGCGCGACGCCGCCCGGGAGGATCCGCTCTTTCTCACCGTGACCGATGCGGCCACGCTCGAACCACGCGGCGTTGTCTCCTACATGTCGATCGTGCCCGAGCACGGCGTTATCGAGATCGGCAACATCTGGTTTGGGCCACGGCTGAAGCGCACCCGGGCAGCCACCGAGACGGTCTTTCTGCTCGCCGGCCACGCCCTTGACGAGCTCGGCTACCGCCGCCTGGAGTGGAAGTGCAATGCGCTCAATGAGCCCTCGCGCCGCGCCGCGCTCCGCTTCGGGTTCCGCTACGAGGGCACCTTCGCCAACCACCGGGTGGTCAAGGGCCGCAACCGTGACACCGCCTGGTTTGCGATCACCGCGCAGCGCTGGCCGGCGCTGCGGGCCGCCTACGAGGCCTGGCTTGCGCCGGAGAACTTCGACTCAGGTGGGGCGCAGCGGCTGCGCCTGAGCGACCTGACCGCGGGCATCTGAGGGTCACCCTGATGCGTCAGCAATCCGACGCGGCCGTGCGCAAACCATCCACCAGACTTGTCAAGCCACACCGGATTGCCGAGTAAGGCCCGTAGATGCACGACAGCGAGACGCCGCAGCCAATCGATTACAGCGTGATCGCCGAGACGGTGCCCGCGATCGTGTTCGTGTCCGAGACCGGGCCGCACTCACGCTGGATCTATGTCAGCGAGTGGATCGAGCCGATCCTCGGCTTCACCGTGGAAGAGTGGACCGGCCAGCGCGGCATGTGGGCGCGGCAGCTGCACCCCGACGACCGTGCCAGCGAGCTCGCCGCCGAGGCGGCCGCGGTCACCCGGGCGCAGGCTGAGCTTGCTGCGGGTGCTGACCCCCGCCGTCACGGCTTCAAACGGGACTACAGGATGCTTCACCGTGACGGTCGCTTCGTCTGGGTGCGCGAGGAGTCCGTGCTGTCCAAGGGCCCAGATGGTGCGCTGCTCTGGCACGGGGTGATGTTCGACATCACCGACCAGAAGCATGTCGAGCAGCAGCTCGAGCGCCAGTCAAGCGCGCAGGCGGAGGTGGCGCGGCTCGGCGAGCTGGCGCTGAGGGGCCTCGAGATCGGTGAGCTGCTGCACGAGAGCTGTCGCGCGCTGACCGATGTGCTCGGCGCAGATGCGGCGCTGGCCTGGCGAATCAGCGCGGACCTGAGGACGCGTGAGCTGCGCGCCTCAAGTGGCTCCGCCGCCGCGGCATTGCCGCTGCACACCGGTCTACTGACAGCGGGCTCGCCGGGTGCGAGGGCGGCGGCGACGGGCGCCCCGGTCCTCGTTGAGAACCTGGACGATGAGCCGGAGCTGATCCGTTTGCTGCCCGCCAACCAGCGCGGCATCAAGAGCAGCGTCACCGTGCCGATCGCAGGCCAGCCCCAGGTGTGGGGCCTTTTGGGCGCCTACAGCGGCACGCCGCATGCTTTCACGGAGCACGACGTGAACTTCGTCGTGGCGCTGACCAACATCCTCGCCGAGGCGATCGAGCGCCAGCAGTCCCAGGACGCGATGGAGCACCGCGCGCTGCACGACCTGCTCACCGGCCTGCCCAATCGCGGCCTTTTCACCGACCGCCTCGAGCAGGCGCTCGAGCGCATGCGTCGGCACTCCGGCCTGCTGGCGGCGCTTTTGTTCATCGACGTGGACCACTTCAAGCAGGTCAACGACACGCTCGGACACCAGGCCGGCGACGAGCTGCTGGTCGCCGTGGCCACGCGCCTGCGCGAGGCCGTGCGCCCATCCGACACGGTCGCGCGCTTCGGCGGCGATGAGTTCGGGCTGCTGCTCGAGGAGATCGCCAACGAGCGCGCCGCGATCGCGACCGCCGAGCGGATCGCGGCGAGCTTCGCGCGGCCGTTCGTGCTCGGGGCCGGCTCGCAGTTCGTCACCGCCAGCATCGGGATCGCGCTGGCCGACGGCCACCACCAGGCCGATGCCCTGCTGCGCGATTCAGACGCCGCCATGTACCGGGCCAAGCAGCGTGGCCGCGCCCGCTACGACGTCTTTGACGACGAGCTGCGGATGCGTGCGCTGGCCCGTGACCGCACCGAGGGAGAGCTCCGTCGCGCGCTCGAAAACGACGAGCTGCGGCTCGTCTACCAGCCGGTGGTGGACATCGGAACCGAGCGCGTCAGCGGCGTCGAGGCGCTGCTGCGCTGGCAGCACCCGGCGCGCGGCGAGCTCGCGCCCGGGGAGTTCATCGCCGTCGCGGAGGAGAGCGGCCTGATCGACCGCATCGGCCAGTGGGTGATCGAGCAGACGCTCGCTCAGGCCGCTTCCTGGGAGCAGCTGTACCCCGACCGGCCACCGATCCGCGTGGGCGTGAACGTCTCCGTGGCGCAGCTGCAGAACCAGCGCTTTCCCGACAAGCTCGCGGAGGCGATCGCGGCATCCGGCATCGAGCCCCAGACGCTGGCGGTCGAGCTCGACGAGAGCGTGCTGCGCGACGAGGCCGAGCAGATGCGCAGCATGCTGCGGCTGCTCAAGCGGATCGGCGTCCGCATCGCGGTGCACGACTTCGGCACCGGCGACTCGTCGCTGCGCCAGCTGGCGGCGTTGCCGGTTGACACCATCAAGGTGCAGCGGCGCTTCGTCGCCGCGCTCGGTACGCGGGACGCGGACGCCTCGATCGCCCAGGCGGTGATCGCCACCGGCACGGCGCTCGGACTCCGCGTGATCGGCGTGGGCGCCGAGACCGCCGAGCAGGTCGCGCAACTGCGCGAGCTGGGCTGTGACTCCGCTCAGGGCTTCCTGTTCTCAGCGCCGCTCAGCGCCGAGGAGTTCAGCGTCCTGCTGCAGTCCGGCGGCGACCTGCAGCGCACGCTGCGCTAGCGCCCGCCAGCACCGCTCAGGCGGCGAGCTCCAGCTGCGCGCTCCAGGTTTCATACATCTCGGCGTAGCGTCCGCCGCGCGCAACCAGCTCCTCGTGCGAGCCGGTCTCAACGATCCGCCCGCCGTCGACCACGACGATCCGGTCGGCCTTCATCGCCGTGCTCAGGCGGTGGGCGATCAGCACCGCGGTGCGGCCCTCAAGCAGCACGTCGAGTGCCGCCTCGACCTTGGTCTCAGACATCAGGTCGAGGTTCGAGGTCGCCTCGTCCAGCACCAGCACCCGTGGACGGGCGTGGAAGGCCCGCGCCAGGGCGATCAGCTGGCGCTCTCCCGAGGACAGCGATTGCCCGCGCTCGTGCACGACCGTGTCAAGGCCGTCGGGCATCCGCTCCACGACCTCGTGCAGGCCGACAGCGTCGATCGCCTCCCAGACCTCCTGATCGGAAGCGTCCGGCCGGGCAAAGGCGATGTTCTCCCGCAGCGAACCGGCGAACAGGAACGGCTCCTGCGGGACCACGCCGAGCTGGCGGCGCAGCGAGTCGAGCGTCACCTCGCGCAGGTCGACGCCATCGATCAGCACCCTGCCTGCCGTGGGGTCGTAGAAGCGCGTGATCAGCTTGGCGATCGTCGACTTGCCGGCGCCGGTCTCCCCGACGAAGGCGACGCTCTCGCCCGGTGCGATCGCGAGCGTGACGTCGTGCAGCACCTCCTGGCCGGGGAAGTAGCCGAAGCTCACGTGGTCAAAGCGGATCTCGCCCGCCACCGGTGAAAGCACGGCGGCGTCGGACGCCTGCGGCGTATTGGGCTCGGTTCGGAACAGGGTGCGCAGCTTGACCACCGATGCCTGCCCCTGCTGGAAGGTCGTGTACTGCTGCACGAGCAGCTGGATCGGCGCGAAGAAGCGGTTCAGATAAAGGAAGTAGGCGATCAGCGCGCCGATCGGCAGCTGGTGGTGCAGCACCATCTCGCCGCCGATCGCGAGCAGCGCCCCCTGGCCGAGGTAGCCCAGCAGCTGCGTGCCGGGCCCGTAGATCGCGTTGATCTGGGCGGTCCGGTTGCTGGCGTCCTGATACTCGCCCACAACGCTGCGGTGCGCGACCACGTTGCGCGCCTGGCGGTTGAAGGCGACGACCGTGCGCATCCCCTGCAGGCTCTCCGACAAATCGCCGAGCACCCCGGCGATCGCGTCACGCACGCGCAGGTAGGCGCGCTGGGAGGCGCGCGTGAACCAGACCGTGGAGACGGTCAAAAGCGGCACCACCAGCGCCAGCGTGATCAGCGTCAGCTCGACGTTCTGCGCAAACAGGATCGCGGTGATCACGATCATCGTCAGCGCCTGTGCGACCAGCTGCGCCAGGCCGTCCTGCAACAGCTGCTGGAGGTTTTCGATGTCGGCGGTCATGCGCGTCATCACCACGCCGGCCTTCTCCTGCGTGTAGTAGTCAAGGCCGAGGCGCTGCAGGTGCGCGAACACCTTGACACGCAGGTCGTACATCACCCCCGCCGCCAGCCGGCCGCTGGCGCGCACCTGTGAGCGCTGCGCCAGTGCGCTGACCGCCGTGGCCAGCGCGAACACGCCAGCGCAGGCCGCCACCACGGCAAAGCTCCCGTGCGCCTGTGGCGGCATGCCGTGATCGATCGCGTATTCGATCAGCAGCGGCCCCACCTGGCCCAGCACACTGACCACGCTGACCAGCACGACCGCCCAGAGCCCGAGTCGCCAGTAGCGCAGGACCAGCTGTCGCAGCGTCAGGTTGCGGTCGCGCTCGTCGGCGCCCGTGTAGTTGAAGACCGCATCCGGCGTGGGGTGCTCAGGCTCCCGCGCAAGCAGCTTGTCGACCCCATCCTGCAGCTCCGAAGGGATGCCCGCAAACGGCAGCCCGCCGCCGGGCGATGAGCCGTGCCCACCACCGCCGAACATCGGCGCGCCGCCACCGAAGCCACCGAAGCTCATCGTCTTCCCTCCGCCGGCGGTCCCGCTGGACCACCGGCGTCGTCGGAGCGCTCGAGCCGCTCGCGCTCCTGCGCCTCGGCCTGCGCCAGCACCTCCACATACAGCGGCGAGCTGGCCATCAGCTCGGCGTGTGTGCCGTCCGCGACGATCCGCCCGCCGTCGAGCAGCACCACCCGGTCGGCGAGCGCGATCGTGGAGAGCCGGTGGGCGACGATCAGCGTCGTACGCCCCTGCATCAGGGTGCGCAGCGCCTCGTGGATCTCCTGCTCAACCTGCACGTCGACGGCGCTTGTGGCATCGTCAAGCACGAGGATCGGCGGGTTCACAAGCAGCGTGCGGGCGATCGCGATGCGCTGGCGCTGCCCGCCCGACAGCGTGTAGCCGCGCTCGCCCACC
>JAJZID010000080.1 GCA_021810705.1 Actinomycetes bacterium | reverse complement strand
TCTTATGCGGGGCGACAGATCATGCCGGGTAGACGCCCGGTGGCCCTCGATTAGGCCTGGAAGCTCGGGGGGTCACGCTCTGGCCTCCCCGGCATAATCATGCTGGGTGGTGGAGGCTTCCGCTCGTTCGGTATCGAGAGAAGGGAGCCTTCATGTCGAAGTTGTCGCGAGTCCGGGTGGTCGGGCCGCTTGCGCCGCACGCGCCGGGTTTTCGTAGGGATCTGGCTGGGCGGGGCTATTCGCCGCACACGGCGGCTGATCTGATGTATTTGCTTGCTCATCTGAGCCGCTGGCTGGGTGAGCGTGGGTTGGACGCCGGGGATCTGACGGCCGGCCGGGTTGAGCGTTTCCTTTGCGACAGGACGGCCGCGGGCTACGTCCATCACCTCACGCCGCGAGCGTTGAGACCGTTGTTGGGCTATCTGGGCAGGATCGGGACGCTTCCGAAGGCGGAAGCGACGGAGACTGTGCCGGGGGCGATCGACGCGTTGGTCGCGGAGCTCGCGACGTTCCTTGCGGGTGAGCGTGGCCTGGCGGTCCGCACAGTCGAGAAGTACACGGAGATCACGAGACGCTTTCTCGCCTTCCGTGGCGCGGGACCACACGCCGATGGGCTGGCGCTTGCCGAGTTATCGGCGGGTGAGCTTGACGCGTTTCTGCTGGCTGAGTCGACGCGGCTTGGTGCACGGTCGCTGCGTGGCGTCGTGACGGGGCTGCGCGCACTGTTGCGCTTTTTGGCGGTGAAGGGCGTGGTCGCACCGGGGTTGGCGGCGACGCTGCCAGTTGCCCCGGGCTGGCGTCGCGGCTCGGCCGGGCGGGTGCTTGACCGCGGCGAGGTGGCGCGACTGTTGGCCGGCTGTGACCGGCGACGGGCCGCGGGCCGTCGCGATTACGCGATGTTGGTGTTGATGGTCCGTTTGGGCCTGCGCGCCAACGAGGTCGCCGCGCTGCGCCTCGCAGATGTCGACTGGCGGGGCGGCGAGATTCTCGTGTCCGGCAAAGGCGGCCGCCGTGAACGGCTGCCGCTGCCGGTGGATGTCGGGCGGGCGGTGGCTGACTACTGTCGTCGCGGGCGCCCCCACAGCGGCGAGCGGGCGTTGTTCTTGCATGCCCGCGCGCCTTACGGGCCGATCTCACGGACGGGGGTTGGCGAGATCGTGCGACGAGCGTGCCGTCGCGCGGGGCTGGGTCCGGTCGGCGCGCACAGGCTCAGACACACGGCGGCCACGGCGATGCGTCGCGGCGGCGCGCCGCTTGGCGAGATCGCGCAGGTGCTGCGCCACCGCAACCACGTGACCACCACCGTCTATGTGAACGTCGCGGCCGAAGAGCTGCGTCCGCTGACGCGTGAGTGGCCGGGGGCGGTCGCATGAGCACGCTAGGCGAGGCGCGTGAGCGCTACCTGCAGGTCCGTCGCGCGCTGGGGTTCAAGCTGCACGACCACGCCAACATGCTGGCCGACCTGGTCGCCTACATGGATCGCGCCGGCGCGAGCGTGTTGACCACCGAGCTGGCACTCGCCTGGGCGACCCAGCCGGTCGGCGTGCAGCTCTACCGCCACCGGGCGCGGCTGTCGATGGTGCGCGGGTTCGCACGGTATCTGCACACGCTTGACCCTGCCCATGAGATACCGGCCAGTGATCTGTTGGCGTATCGCCCGCGCTGCTCGGTGCCACAGCGCTACCAGGGCGAGCAGATCGCGGCGCTGATCAAGGCGGCAGCATTACTGGACGGCCCGCCTCTGCGGGCGGCGAGCTACAGCACGCTGTTCGGGCTTCTGGCGGTGACCGGCATGCGGGTCGGCGAAGCGCTGCGCCTCGACCGTCACGACGTTGAGCTCGACCGCGGCGTGTTGGTCGTGCGCAACAGCAAGTTCGGGAAATCACGCACGCTGCCGCTGAGCACCTCGACCGTTGCGGCGCTCGAGCGCTACCGGATGACGCGCGACCGGTTGTCCCCCGCCCCCGGCGATCCCGACGCGTTCTTTCTCTCGACGGCAGGCACCCGCATGATCTACTCAAGCGCGCGACGCATGTTCGTGCGCCTCGCTGACGAGGTTGGGCTCCAACCGCGCCTGGGCAACAAGCACGCTCACGTCCACGATCTCCGTCACTCCTGGGCGATTGCGACGCTCGAGGACTTCTACCGCCACCAGGTGGACGTTGCCGCCCAGATGCCACTGTTGTCCGGGTATCTCGGGCATACCGGACCGGAGTCCAGCTGGTGGTATCTGCACGCAACCCCCGAGCTGCTATGGCTCGCCGAGGAGCGGCTGGAGCACGCGTTGGGAGAGCTTGGATGAGCGCCCTGGCCCCGATCCTGCAGAGCTTCTTCGCGGAGAGGCTCATCGCCCAACGCAACGCCAGCCCGCACACCGTTCTCAGCTACCGCGACACGCTGCGGCTGCTGCTCACATTCGCGCATGAACACACCGGCAAACAGCCCTCAAGCCTTCAACTCGAAGATCTCGACGCGCCGTTGATCACCGCGTTCCTCAACCACCTCGAACAGGAGCGCAGCAACACGCCACGGACCCGCAACGCGCGTCTGGCGGCGATCCGATCGGTCTACCGCTTCGCCGCATTGCGCCATCCCGAGCACGCCGAGCTGATCGCCAGGGTGCTCGCGATACCGTCGAAACGAACAACCCGCCCGGTCGTCTGCTACCTGAACCGCGCTGAGATCGACGCGCTGCTCCGCGCCCCCGACCGCGACCACTGGCTCGGCCGCCGCGACCACGCGCTCCTGTTGGTGATGATCACCACCGGGCTGCGCGTCTCAGAGCTCACAGGCCTGACATGCGGGGATCTGCAGCTCGAACAGGGCGCGTGTCTGCACTGTCACGGCAAGGGCCGCAAGGATCGCATCTCCCCGCTGACCAAGCAGACCGTCGCGGTCCTGCGCGTGTGGCTCAAAGCACGCGCCGGCCGGCCTGACGACCCGCTGTTCCCGACCCGCCGCGGCGGGCGACTCAGCCGCGATGCCGTCGAAGACCTGCTCGCCAAGCACGTGACCACCGCGACAAGCGCCAGCCCGTCACTCGCCCGCAAGCACGTAACGCCGCATGTGCTGCGTCACACCACGGCAATGCAACTGCTCGACGCTGGCAACGACATCACCGTCATCGCCCTGTGGCTCGGGCACGAATCGATCCAGTCCACCCAAACCTATCTGCACGCCAGCCTCAAGCTCAAAGAACAAGCGCTCGCCAGAACCGCCCCTCCGCACACCAGCCCAGGACGGTTCAAACCCGGCGACCAGCTCCTCGCATACCTCGAGAAGCTCGACGATTATGCCGGGGAGGCCAGAGCGTGACCCCCCGAGCTTCCAGGCCTAATCGAGGGCCACCGGGCGTCTACCCGGCATGATCTGTCGCCCCGCATAAGATCGCGATGTGCGCGGCGCTCGCGCGCAGCGGGTTGTTGCGGACCATCGTCTGTAGCGCGTCGCCGTCCCAGGCTTGGCGGACGATCGGCGATAGCGTGTTCCCCTCGCGTGAGAGGACCTTCAGGACCTGAGCGAACTCTTGCTCTAGCACAAGCCGGCGCTTGTCGGTGGGCGCGCTGGCGTCGGTTTTGTCGACCGGGTCGCGGACCTGTGAGATCAGCCCCTGCCCGGAACTGAGTCCGCTGGCCAAACAGCCGTTCACGAAGTCGGGGTCTGCCTCTGCGAGTGCGCGGCGAACGTGACCCCCCGATGATCCTTTGCGTCCCTGGCGTTCTCAAGCTGACCCTGCAGCGCGATCGACCCCGCGAGCGCATCCACATGCTCAAGATCAAGCGCACGGACATTCGCCGGGACATAGATCTTCTCCGGCGGCACCGCGATCGTGCCTGCGGGGGTGGTTGGGAACGTTGTGGCCATCAGGCCCTCCCTTATCGGGTTCTGGTCCAGCCGTGTGCGGGACCGTCCCGCCCCCCCGAGCGCCCGCAGGGCGCCAGAATCGGGGAGGGCGGTCCCGCGCACGACGGCGTTCGGTGACCCGCCCTATCGCACCGGTGTTACGCCGGTGTCGATCAGGCGGTAGCCGACGCCCCACACGTTGCGAACGAAGCTGTCGCCGGCAACGTTGAGCCGGTGGCGCAGCCGCACGGCATGGGTGTCGAGGGTCCGGGTTCGAGACCAGTCACCCATCCCCCAGATCGTTTCGAGCAGCTCCTTGCGGGTGAACACACGATCGGGTTCTGAGGCGAGCACGCGCAGCAGCTCAAACTCGCGGTTGGTCAGCTCGACCTCGGCTTCGCCGATCCACACCCTCCGGGCACGAACATCGACGCGCAGCGCGCCCGCGTACAACACCTGCCGCATGCGCCCCGCACCGGCTCGACGCAGCAGCGCCGCTAACCGGGCACGGACCTCGAGGTACAGCCACGGCTCGTAGATCACGTCATCGGCACCACGCTCAAGCAGCCGCACCGGGTAGAACAGATCCTCGCTGGCGGAGCCAGCAAGGATCGGCAGCCACACGTCCGCCGAGCAGCCGCCACCGCGCACGGTGTCGACCAGTTTCATCGTGTCGGGGCCGAGATCGATGATCAACGCGTCGATCCGGTCCGCCAGGCGGCTGCGGGCATGTCCCAGGCAGCTCGCGGCCAGCGGCACGTAGCCGTCGGCTTGGAGGTTCTCCACCAGCGACGTGCGTGCCGCCTCGTCGCTTACAGCTACCAGTACGCGCTGGGTGTCGGTCAGCATCAGATGCCTCCTTGGGCTTGTGGCCCCGCCCAGGTGGCGGGGCCGGTTGCCCGAACCGCAAGGCGCCCGCCAGGGCGCAACAATCGGGGCGGGCCCGGCCCGACACGTGGCCGGCGCCCTAAGCGCCCGGTACCATTTGGTGCATGGCAAGAGGAACTGAGCATGCGTCACCAACCCCCTCCCCGACGCTTCGCCGACTCGCGAGAACGCGTGGGGTAAAGCTGCCTTCGCGGACGCTCACAGACGTCCTCGCCGACCGCGGGCCGCTGCGCGGAGCTGTCAGCGACGCCGGTACCCGCGCGGTTCAGCAGCAGCGCGGCGAGCGTGCCTGACGCCCCACAGGGCGTCGTCTACATCGACACCTCCGCCCTGGTCAAGCTCGTCGTTCGCGAAGCCGAGAGCGACGCACTCGAACACGCGCTACCAGGCGTTGGCGAGCTCGCGACGAGCGCGATCACCTCAATCGAGTTGGCTCGCGCGGTGGCGCGAGCACGAGCAGACCCGACCGTCGAGGTCGCAGACGACTACGCGATCCTTGGGCTACTCGCCACGCTGGCAGAGATCCCGCTCGATGTCGAGGTCCGCTCCGCGGCAGCCTCGCTCACACCAATCGAGTTGCGCACGCTCGACGCGATTCATCTCGCATCCGCGCTCACACTCGCAGACGACCTCACCGCTGTTCTCGCCTACGACAAGCGCATGCAGAACGCCGCCCACAGCCGAGGGATCACCGTACTCGCACCGGGCTCCGACCCATCCGGCTGATTCCCGCGTCAGACTTCATGTCGGATTGCCGCCACTGCGGCGGACCGCGTGCACTTCCTCCAGCGCAAGGCGATCCACCTCGCCGGGCTCGAGTGGGCCGACCGTGCCAGCAGCAGCGAACACGCGGTCGCCAAGGTAGGCGCTCAGCGCATCCTCGACGAGCTCGGGATCGCTCTTACCGAAGCCCTCACTGGCGTGCTGGCGGACGCGGCGAACGAGCTCCTCGTCGACCAGCAGGCGGAGCTTGCTTCTCGCCACGATCCCAACCGGGACCAGTTCAGTGGTGAAACGCTCCGGCGACCCGTCGCGTCAGCGGATGGCGTAGGCGGACATACGTGCGATTCACCCTCGGCGTTATCTCTGTGCTCACTTTCTGGGCGAAGCGAGGCAGCGGGCGAGGGCTCCTTGATGCCTGTCGCGTCGTGAAAGCGTGTCTCTGGGCCTCATGGGTCGGCGCGGCGGGGTTGAGCGGCTGTTCCGCAAGCTCATTGACGATCCATAAGCTAGCGGTCAGCGCTGCCGCGCTCGCCCTGCGCTTGGAGAGCGTCGGGGTCTTGCGAGGTCTTCTGCTTCGAGCCGCTCGTTTGCAGTGACTGCGTACGCACCGGGCGAGTTGCAGGTCTGCGGTCAGTCTTGCCGGGCAATCTGATCCTCACCGGGGCGCTCTGGCGAGGCTGGTTGGCGCTGGGCCTTCAGCGGCTTCTGGTAGAGCAGTGCACGAGTTCGGACGTGACGGCAAGGGTGGTGCTGGCGCATCCGAGCGGTGGGCCGTAGCGATCGATCGTGCCTGCCGATCGATCTGCGCGCTCGCTGGCGTGGGTCTCCTCTAGCGTCGACGGGAGCGGCGCGGCTCGCTGGAGCGAAGCGCCGACTCGCGCTCGAAATACTCTTCGGGAGTAATCTCACCCGCCGCGAGCCGGCGGTTGAGGAGCGTCCGCGCGTCATCGCCGGGAGGAAGGTGAGGCCGACCGCTGCGCACCGCCAGGTACGTGACCCCGCCGACCACGGCGAGGAGCACCAAGAACCCGACCAGCATCCACGCCGACATAACGCCCATCATCATGCTCTTATCCTAGCTCGTGGTCGTGTGTCATCAGCAGCGATCGTCGTACAGCCGTCCTGGCAGCCAGGTCTCTCAAGCCCAGGAACTGTGAGGCACGCGCAGCCCTCGCCGGCCCAGGCCTCGCGTCCCTCGCGGACCGCGATTGCAGCGATCACCAGCGCGATGATCGGGTCAAGCCACCACCAGCCAAGCGCGGTGTTGGCGGCCAGCCCGACGAGCACACCCGCAGCCATGTAAGCGCACAGGAGGTTCTGCGCACCCTCGCCCGCGGTGGCGCCCGATCCCAGACGCTCACCGATCCGTTGCTTGGCGCGCCCGAGCAGTGGCATCACGATGATCGAGCTGATCGACAGGCCGATCCCCACCCAGCTGGTGGACGGGTGATCGCCGGCTGCCAGGGCGCGGATCGCGGCCTGGGCGAGATAGGGGGCCAGCAGGAAAAACGAGATCGCCACTGCCTTCTGGGCCTGGCGCTCCGCGTGCTCAGAGAGCTGGCGCGATCCAGTGAAACGCCAGATCACGATCACCGACGCCAGGCCCTCGATCGCCGAGTCGATCCCGAATCCCAGCAGCGCCACCGACCCCGCAATCAGCGCAGCCAAGATCGCGACCGTCCCTTCCACCGTCATCCACGCCAGGCTCAGCCATGACAGCGCCTTCGCGCGTCTGATCAAGCGATCACGCTCGCGTGAGTCACCCTCGGGCGCCAGGGGAACCTGAACCGCCGGCGATTCGACCGTCCTGCTCACGCCCGCGCCTCGATCGCCGATAGGTGAGCGTCGATAAGGCTGCGGCCGGCGTCAGTGAGGCGGTAGAGGACCATCTTGCCGTCCCGACGGCTGGCGGCTAGGCCGATCGCGCGCAGCGCTCGAGCGTGATGGGAGACGAGATTTTCCGCGCGCTCGGTCACCCACGCCAGATCACACACGCACAGCTCCTCAGTCGCGGCCAGCGCCACGGCGATCGTCAGTCGCGTCGGGTCAGAAAGCGCTTTGGCGTGCGCCGCCAGCCGGGCCGCGAGATCGCCATCGAGGCGGCGCAGACGAAGCCGTTCGGCCGTCGCTAGATCCAGAGCGAGCAGCTCGCAACGATCATCAACCATGCGCTTATCCTAACGCTCATTGCAGCATGAGGACATCAGATGGCGGGTCGATGAGGCGCAGATGATTCCATCCCCGTCCGAAGCGCTTCGACTGATAGCGGCCACAACCTCCGTCGTCGCTGTCCGGTTTTCGTCATCGGTCAGGCACCGCGCGGCGTCTCCGTCTGGCTACCTGAGGCATCGTGGATAGCGAGCCGGTCCCACGGAGTACCCGCCAAGGCTCCCAAACGATGGCTCAAGCAGAGGAGCTGACGGCCGAACTCGACACTCTCCCACGGACGAGGGGTGCGCCACACGCAGTTCGGCGAAGGCGACTACAAGCAGGACGAGGCCGCGGTACGACAGCTGCTCTACGACGCCGGCGCCCGGCAGCTACCGCCGCCGATGACCGCAACGGCAATCATGCCCTCGT
>JAJZID010000079.1 GCA_021810705.1 Actinomycetes bacterium | reverse complement strand
AACGCGACCGGCGTCGAGCAGGCGCATGCGCTGGCGCAGCGGGTGGCGGAGGAGTTCTCGGTGCGCTCGCTGTGGAGCTCCGACCTGACACGCGCCGCGCAGACTGCGCGGATCGTGGGCGAGCGGATCGGGCTCGAGCCGCGGCTTGAGGAGCGCCTGCGTGAGGGCAACCGTGGCGACTGGGAAGGACGCCTGTTCGCTGAGGTCGAGCGAGCGGAGCCGGAAGCGTACGCCGCCTGGCTGCGCGCCGGTCCTGGTTTTCGCTTCCCAGGCGGCGAGTCGTTGCAGGAGCACGCTGACAGGGTCTGGGCGGCGCTCTCAGAGATCCGCTCATCTGGCCCGCTGCCGGCGCTCGTGGTCTGTCACCGCGGTTGCATCCGCACCGTGCTCTGCCGAGCCGACCCGCGTGGCCTGGACGCCTTTCACGCCTACGACGTGCCCAACACCGGGGTGGTCGCGCTGTGAGCCGCCGCCTGCCACTTGTCGGCTTCGTGCTGCTGGCGGGCGCGACGATCGCTGCTTTCTTCCTCGTTCAGACGCTGAAGACCGCGCCACCGTTGCTGTGGGCGCCGCTCAACCCGATCCCGGCCGCGCTCGATCCCGTTAATGGCCGCGTCTGCATCTCCCGCAGCGATAAGCCGCTCAACTATGCGCAGACGCAGCTGACGCTCGCGCTGAGCCGGGCCGACGACTCGGTGGGGGTCTACATCGTGAGCGCCGCCAACGCCGGCGGCGCTCCGATCGACACGATCAGCTCCGGCACGCCGATGGTGGCCGCTCCCGGCCCTGCTCATCCCGTGCAAACCCAGCGCGACAGCCGCGTGTTCGCCTGGAACGGACGGCTGTCCAACGGGCAGGTCGCGCCAGCTGGCACCTATTACTTCCGCGTGGTGCTGGCCCAGCAGGACCGGTCGATCAACCTCTCGCAGGCACCGGTGCAGGTGCTGACCACGCCGCCACATCCGCGCGTGCTGAATGTGAGCGTGGTCGGGGCGGCGAGCACCGGCGCGGGTGGATCAGCGACGAGCACCACAGGCGGCGCGGCAGCTGCCAAGCGCTCCGCGGCGGTCGTGCGGTTCCCGGGCCCGGCGCTGCTGACCCCGCCGCAGGGCAAGGTCAAGATCACCTTCACAAAGGCCGCCTACCGGCGAGTCTGGATCGACATCTACCGCACCGACGTGGTCGGGCGCCCGCAGCTGGTTGCCAGCCTGCCGGTGGCCGATCTGCGCCACAACTGGACCTTCTGGAACGGCGAGATTGACGGCCAACCGGCGCCGGCCGGAACCTACCTGGTCGGCATCACCGCCCAGAACCCCGCCTGCGACCAGGCGAGCTGGCCCGCCCGCCTGCCGCCCGCGGCCGGGACGACGCCGCACGCCGGGGTGACGATCCGCTATCTGGGTGTGACCCCGCCGCTCACCGCCACCGCCTCTGGTGCCCGCGCCCGCGTCGGGATCTACTCGCCGCTTGCGCCATTCACATGGCGACTGCGCGCACCCGGCAACAGACGCGTGCTTTCCCATGGCTCCGGGCAGGCCGGGCAGAGCTACTTCCACGTGCGGATGCCGCGCCGGCAATCCGGCATCTACACGCTCACCGTCCAGTCCGGCCGGCAGCGCGCGGTCGTGCCGCTCGTCGCCTCGCAGGCGGGCACGAAGGCGGCGCGCGCCCCCGTGTTGGTTGTGCTTCCGGCGCTCACCTGGATGGGTGACACGCCCGTTGATGACACCGGGAACGGCCTGCCGGACACGCTCGCGGCCGGCGACGGCACGCTGCTCAGGCGCCCGCTGGTGGACGGCCTGCCGCTCGGCTCAAGTGCCGACGCCGCCTTGCTAGCCTACCTGCGCTCGCTCCACCTGCGCTACCAGCTGACCACCGACGTGGCGTTGGCCCAGGGCCGCGGGCCGACGCTCGCCGGACGCCGCGGGGTGCTGTTTGCTGACGGTGAGGAGTTCCTGCCCCAGTCGCTGGCGGGCAGGCTCGAACGTTTCGTCCGCGCTGGCGGCAGCGTGATGACGCTCGGCACGGGCACCTTCCGGGGCCTGGTCCACATCAGCGGCTTTCCCGCGGACCCGCGCGCCTCGGCACCGACCGTGCCCGCCGTCGATCCCTTCGGTGTCAGACGCGGGCCCGTCACGCCCACGAGCGGACAGTTGATCACCACCCTTGAGGACCCGCTCGGGATCCTCGCCGGGCCCGTCACCTTCGGCGGCTTCAGCGAGTACCAGCCGCTCCAGCCGCCAGCCGGGAGCACCTACTCCGCGGCGGGGATCAGCAGCGGCACCCTGGCCGTGGTCGGCTTCCATTACGGCCACGGCACGGTGATCGAGGTCGGCTTGCCGGACTTCGGCGCGAGCCTCGCCCACAACACCGACGCCCAGATCCTGATGGCCAACGCCTGGACGGTGCTCTCCGGGCAGGGTTGAGCGCACCTGGCGGGCGGCGCCGGCACGCGTCCGTGCCCGGCCACTGACTACGCTCAAGCGCCTATATGGCCGCCTACCTAAAACGCCTGGCCAGCGCGCTCGGCGCCTACCAGCTGCCGAGCATTCTGCAGAAGCTCCTGGCCGTTCTGCTCCTGCCGGTCTATACCGGCCGTATCCCGCCCGCCGGTTACGGCATCGTCGAGACGCTCGCCACCTTTGTGATCCTGATCAGCATCGTCGCTCGCCTGGGCCTGATCGAGTCGTTTCTGCGCTTCTACTTCAGCGACGAGGACAGGGGGCGCCGCGATGCCCTGGTGCGGCGCACGACCGTCGTCGTGGTCATCGCCACCACGCTGATCTGTGTGGCTCTGGCGCTGCCGGCCGGCCCGCTGTCGGTGCTGGTGACCAGCGAGCGCGTGCCGGGAGCCTTCCGCATCGCCGTGCTCGGGATCTGGTCGTTCACCAACCTCGAGCTCGCGCAGGCGCTGCTGCGCGTCGACGAGCGCCTGCGTGCCTACGCCGTGGTCAACACGATCAACGTGGTGGTGACGGTGGTGGTCTCCGTGGTGCTGGTCGTCGGCCTGGATCGTGGCTACGAGGGCCTGCTGATCGCCAACTACGGCACCACCACGGTCGTGCTGTTCGGACTCTGGTGGCATCTGCGCGGGCGCCTGATCGGTCCGGCCGCGCGCGACGGGGCGCGCCGCGGCCGCGCCGCGGCCGCCGACAGCCTCGCCACGCTGCTGCGCTTCGGTCTGCCGACACTGCCGGCGGAGGCGTCGGTGTATGCGCTCAGCGTGCTCGACCGGCAGTACCTGGTTCACAGCCAGGGTCCCGCCGCCGCCGGCCGCTACGCGATCGCGATGAAGGTCGCCGGCGCCATCACGCTGGTGGTCACCGCCTTCCAGTACGCCTGGCCGCCGCTGGCCTACTCGATCCGAGACGATGCCCAGGCGGCGCGTCTGTACAGCCTCGTGACCACCTACTACTGCGCGCTGACCGGCTGGGCGGTGGCCGGCCTGGCGCTCGAGGATCGCTACATCATCACTGTGCTGGCCCCGCACCGTGGCTATCTCGCCTCCTACGTGGCGATCCCCTGGGTGTCACTCGGCTGGGCGCTGTATGGCCTGTGGGTGGTGCTGCTGGTGATCGCAGGCCGCGCCAAGGTCACGCGCCGGAACTTCCCGGCGGCGATCGTCGGGCTGGCGGTCAACGTGGTGCTGTTGATCGTGCTGGTGCCCCACTACGGGATCGCGGGTGCGGGCGTGGCGCTGTGCGGCGCCTACGTGGCGATGCTCGCGGCCATGCACCTGCTCGTCCGCCGGGCCTTCCCGGTCGGCTTCGATTGGCGCCGTCTCTCGCAGCTGGTGTTGATCGCCGGCGGTCTGACAACGGCCGGCGACCTGCTGGCGCCCGACACCGGCCTTGGGGGCTTCGCGCTGCGCGCGCTCGTGTTCATCGCAATCGGACCCGCGCTGCTTCTGACCGGCTTCGTGCGCCGGTCCGAGCTGGACCAGGGCCGCGCGGCGCTCTCGCGCCTGCGGGCACGCATGGGGGCCGCGTGAGTCCGCCCGATGATCTCCTGCTCCCACGCCCCGCGGTGAGCGTCGTGGTGCCGTTCGCGGGCGGGCCTGAGGAAGCGTCGCGCGTCTACGCGATGCTCACGAGCCTCCAGACGCGGCCGGGCGACGAGCTGATCCTCTCAGACAACAGCGCCCACGCGCCGGCGCCACCCGAGCGCGTACAGCGGGTCATCGCCGCCGGCGAGCGCTCCCCCGGCCACGCCCGCAACCGCGGCGCGGCCCAGGCCACGGGCGACTGGATCCTCTTCCTGGACGCAGACGTGCAGCCACCCATGGACCTGATCGAGCGCTTCTTCGCGGTGCCGATCGCCGCGCGCACCGGTGCTGTCACCGGCGACATCGCCGGTGTGCCCGACACGAGCACGTTGGCCGCCCGTTACGCCACCGCCCGCAACTTCCTCGGCCAGCGCGCGCACGTCAACCACCCGCTGCGCCCCCGCGCCTCGAGCGCCAACCTGCTCGTGCGCCGCGCCGCCTTCGTGGCGATCGGCGGCTACACGGAGGGCATCCTGGCGGCTGAGGACACCGACCTGATCTGGCGCTTGGCGGGCGCCGGCTGGGGCCTTGAGTTCAACGAGCAGGCCGTGGTCCACCACGCCTACCGCACCAGCCTGCGCGCCCTGGGGCGCCAGTGGCGCGGCTACGCGGCCGGCGCGCGCTGGCTGTCTGAGCGCTACCCGGACTTCAAGCCCGACCCCGGCCTGCGCCGCGGGCTGCGCCTGCTGCTCCACCGCTTCGGGATCGGCGCGGGGCTCAGCGTCCGCGCCGACGGTCACAGCGCTCCGGCCGCGACCGCCATCACCCGCCGCGACCGCATCCTGTTCCTGGCCGTGCAGGTGTACCTGGCGATCGAGGAGCAGATCGGCCTGCGCCTGTCAAACGCCGCGGACGGTGGTGGCGCGGACGGTGGTGCCGCGGACCACCGCCGCCTGGGCCGATGGAGGCGGCGCTGATGCGCGTCGACCTGCTCGACCCGCCCGCCTACTCGCTGCCCTACGACCACGCGCTGGCCGCCGCGCTGGCGGTGGCGGGCGTGCAGGTGCGGCTGCTGACCAGCCGCTTTGCCTACGGCGAGCCGCCGGTGCCGGTCGGCTACTCGAGCGAGGAGGTCTTCTACCGTCACGCCCTTGGCCCCGCCGGCTCGCGCCTGCGCGCGCTGGCCAAGCGCGCCGAGCACCCGCTTGACGCGCTGCGCTACCGCGCCCGCGCGGACGCCGACGTCTGCCACTACCAGTGGCTCGTGCTGCCGCGCCTTGACCTCGCGCTGTTGCCGCCGCGCCCGGTCGTGCTCACGCTGCACGACCCGCTGCCGAGCGCCGGACGCGCGCCGCTGGGCGCGGGCGCCTTCCGTCGGGTGGCGGCGGTGGTGGTGCTCTCGCAGGCCGCGCGCTCCCAGGTCATCGCCGAGCACCGCCTGGACCCGAACACCGTCCACGTGATCCCGCACGGCGCTTTCATGCCGCCGCCGGATGCCGCCGACGCTTCCCTGCCGCCGGAGCTCGAGGACAGCGGCGAGCCGGTGGTGCTCTCCTACGGCCTGATCCGCCCCTACAAGGGGACCGCCACGCTGCTCGAGGCCTGGCGCGGGGTCAGCGGCGCCCAGCTCTGGGTGGTCGGGCGCGCGATGATGGACACCGGCGCTCTGCTCGCCGCTGCGCCCGCTGGCGCGCGGCTCGTGCCGCGCTTCGTCTCGGCCGCCGAGGAGGCGGCCCTGTTCAAGCGCGCCGACCTGGTCGTCCTGCCGTATGAGCGCAGCGCCCGCTACGGCTTCTCCGGCGTGCTTGCGACCGCGCTCGGCTACGGCAAGGCGATCGTCATGAGCGATTTGCCCAGCCTGAGTGACGTCGGCGCGATTGGCGCCGCGCGGCTGGTCGCGCCCGGCGATGTGGGTGAGCTGCATGGCGCGCTCGTCGAGCTGCTGGCCGACGGGCCGGGGCGGGCGGCGCTGGCCGCGGTGGCGGCCAGCGCCGCCCGCGGGCAGTACTCGTGGGAGGCCGCAGCGGCGGCGACGCTCGCGCTGTATGCGCAGGTTGCGGGATGTTGATCGCGGCGGTCGTCTTCTGGGCGGCGGTGGCGCTGATCCTCTACACCCAGCTCGGCTATCCGCTGCTGCTTGCGCTGCTCATGCGCCGCCGGGGCGTCAGCCGGCCGCCGCGGGTCTGGGAGGGCGAGCTGCCGGTAGTCAGCGTGATCATCCCCGCCTACAACGAGGAGCGGGTGATCGGTGCGCGGATCGCCAACCTGCGCGACCTTGACTACCCACCCGAGCGCCTGGAGTTGATCGTCTGCTCGGATGGCTCGAGCGATCAGACGGCGGCGCGGGCCCGCGCCGCCGGTGCCGACAGCGTGCTCGAGCTCGCGCGGGGCGGCAAGATCCGCGCTCAGGATGCCGGTGTCACGCACGCACAGGGGGAGCTGTTGGCGTTCACGGACGCCAACGCCCACTGGCAGCCTGACGCGCTCCAGAGGCTGGTGGACGCCTTCGGCGACCCGCTGGTCGGCTACGCCTGCGGCGACGTGAGCTTTCTCTCCGAGGGCGGCGTCAACCAGGAGGGGCTCTACTGGCGCTACGAGATGTGGCTGCGGCGCATGGAGTCGGCGCTCTACTCGATCACCGCCGGAAACGGTGCGATCTACGCCACCCGCCGGGAGACCTACATGGTGATCGACCCGCTCGCCGGCCACGATCTCTCCTTCCCGTTCGGCATGGTCAAGCGGGGCCTGCGCGCGATCTATGTCCCGCAGGCGCGCGCCAGCGAGAAGATGGCGCCGACCCTCGAGGGCGAGTTTGAGCGCAAGCGCCGCATGGCGCGCGCCACCTGGCCGACGATGTTTGAGAGCGGGCTGCTCTCGCCACGCGGCTACACGCCGCTGTATGCGCTGATGATCCTCTCGCACCGCATCCTGCGCTACGCGATCCCGTTCCTGCACGCGCTCGCGTTTGTCGTCAACATCCTGCTGGTGGGCAGCGGCACGCTCTACCTCGTCACGCTGGCGGCGCAGCTTGCGCTGCTGGCCGGCGCCGCGCTGGCGCCAAGGTTGCACTGGCGGCCGCTGCTGGTCGCGCGCTACTACCTGGTCACCAACTGGGCGATCGCGGTGGGGTTCTGGGACTGGCTGCGGGGCGAGCGCTCGCCGGTCTGGGAGACGGTCGAGGGGACGCGGTGAGCGGAGCGCAGCGGTCAAGGCGTGCGCTCGACCTGCTGATCGCCGTGCCTGGCGCGGTGCTGACGGCGCCCGTGGTGGCGGTGCTCTGTGCGCTGATCCGCCTTGAGTCGCCCGGCAGCCCGATCTTCACGCAGGAGCGGGCGGGACGCCACGGCAGGCCGTTTCGGATCTACAAGCTGCGCACCATGGTGAGCGGCGCCGAGCGGATCGGCGCGGGTCTGGCGGTGCTGCCGGGGGACGCGCGGATCACGCGCACCGGCGAGTTTCTGCGCCGCTACTCGCTCGATGAGCTGCCGAACCTCTGGAACGTGCTGCGCGGCGAGATGGCGGTCGTGGGGCCGCGGCCGACGCTGATGGGCCAGGTCGAGCTCTACACCGACTACCAGCGCCGGCGGCTGCTGGTGGCGCCTGGGATCACCGGTTGGGCGCAGGTCAACGGCCGCGCCTCGCTGCCGTGGTCGCGGCGGATCGAGCTGGACGTCTGGTATGTGGAGCACCGCTCGCTGTGGCTGGATCTGAAGATCCTGGCGCTGACCGTGCGGATGGTGCTGGGCGGGCACGGCCTCTATCACGAGGACGCCTCCGGTGGCGTCGACCTCGGTGGCGACAACATCAGTGGCGACGAGCACGGCGCCGCCAAGGGCTAGGATCGCCCCCGTGCAGCTCTTGATCTTCGGAGCGGGTGGTTTCGGGCGCGAGGTCGCCTCCTGGGTGCCTCGCGCGCGCTGGCGGGATGAGCGCTTCGACGTGGCCGGGTTCATCGATGACAACGCACCCGCACCCGTCCTCAACGGACATCCGGTGCTGACGCTTGAGCAGGCCGTCGACCGTTACCCGGGTGCTGGGGTCATCGCGACGGTGGGTGACCCGCACCTGCGCGAGCGGCTGGTGGAGAAGGCGCTCGCCGCCGGGCTCGCCGCCACGCCGCAGCTCGTGCAGCCGAGCGGCGACTACGACC
>JAJZID010000078.1 GCA_021810705.1 Actinomycetes bacterium | reverse complement strand
CAAGGGCCGCTATAGTACGGCCCCGCCCATGGCCAACATTCACTCACAGAAGAAGCGCATCGAGCGGGCGCTGCGCGAACGCGACGAAAACCGCCGCTACACCTCGCGCATCAGGACCTATTTCCGCCGGCTCGAGGCGGCTGTGGCGGCAGGCGATGAGGCCGCCGCCGAGACCGAGCACCGCACGCTCGTGCAGACGATCGACAAGGCCGTCAAGCGCGGCGCGCTGCACCGCAACAACGGTGCTCGCAAGAAGTCGCGTGCCGCGCGCGTGCGCCGCAGCGGCGCGGCCAGCTAGCGCCCTATCTGGCGGATCGTCAGCAGCGCCGCGGTGTCGTCGGCTGCCGCACTCGCGCCACGCGTGGCCAATTCCAGGTCCGCGATCCGGCAGACCGCCTCGGCCAGACGCTCGGCGCCCATCCGGCGAGCGTCGGCGATCAGCCGGTCGGCGGCCGCGGGCGGCATCCGCAGCGCCGAGCGGACCTCCGCCTGCGAGGCACCACGCTCAAGCTCGGTGGCCGCGCGCGCGGCCTGCCGCAGGCGCGAGCTCATCCAGTAGATCAGGCCCGGCAACCGCTCGCCCTGGCTGCGCAGCGCCAACAGCATCCGAATAGCCGCGGCGCCATCGCCCGAGAGCAGCGTGTCGGCCAGCGCCCACGCGCGCTGCTGCGCCGAGGCAGCGGTCAGCTCACCAACCGTCTCGACGTCCACCACAGTGCTCGGCGGCAGGTCGAGCGCAAGCTTCTCGAGCTCGCGCAACAGCCGCTGCTGGCGCTCGCCCACGTGCGCCACCAACGCGCGCGCCGCCTCCGGTGTCAGCTCCAAACCCAGGGCGCGGGCCTGTGCGACCGCCCACTTCGGCAGCTCCCAGGCCTTGAGCGACTGTTCGGCGGCGATGTTGCCGCCGGCCCTGCGGACCGCCTCGTGCAGCCGGGCGGGCGCCTTCATGCGGCCATCCTCGCGCGCGAAGAAGGCGACCGTCGTATCGGCGTCGAGCCGGGCCAGCGCGGCCTCGAGCGGCTCGAGCTCACGATCCTTCCAGCGCTCCACGCCCTCGACGATCAGAAACCGTCTGCCGATCGCGAACGTCATCGCGTCAAGCGCAGCCGCGACGGTTTCCGGCGTTGCCCGGTCGCCCTCGAAGAGCTCGAGCCCCTGCGCGCCACCCTCCCGCTGCGCCAGATCGCGCAGCCGGGCGCGGCGCTCGGCGATGCGACCGTGGTCGTCGCCGTGAATCAGATAGGCAGGCTTGAACGACGGCACCTTCTCAGCCCTGCCGCCTGCCGCGACCCTGTCCGGCAGCCAGCGCCGCGGCCACCGCCGCTCGCGGTGAGCTGGCGGCGTCGACCCCCGTGATCTCCCAGCTGTGCAGACCCTGGACGCTGAGGCCCGCCTGCAGCGCGAGCGCGATCTCAGACAGCGTCCCGTAGGCACCGCCGACCGCGATCACCGCGTCCGCGCTGCGGATGATCAGGCCGTTGCGCAGCTCGCCCAAGCCGGTCGGGATCGCGACCGTGACCCACTCGTTGGCATCCTCGCGCCCGTCGCCGGGCAGCATGCCGACCACCAATCCACCCGCCTGGGCGGCACCGCGCGAGACGGCGGCCATGACGCCGCCGCGCCCGCCGCAGACCACCACGGCCCCCGCCTCACCGAGCAGCCGCCCGACCTCGCCCGCGTCCTCGAGGTCCGCCGCCGTGGCCTGCGAGGCGCCGATCACCGCGACGTACGGTGTGGCGGCGGGATGCACGGCTATCTGACCACGACGTTGACGAGCTTGCCGGGCACCACCACGACCTTGGCGATCGCGTGACCATCCAGATGCGCCTGCACGCCTGGCGCCTGCAGCGCCAGCTGCTCGAGCCGCTCGCGCGGCGCGCCGCTTGGGGCCGTGACGCGGTCGCGCACACGACCGTTGACCTGGCATACCAGCTCGAAGGTCTCTGCCGCCAGCATCGCCGGATCAGCCATCGGCCACGGCTGCTCCCACACCCGCCGGCCGCTGAGGAGCTCGTAGACCTCGGCGCCGGTGTGCGGCGCGAACGGGAAGATCAGCGACGCCGCGGTCGCCACCGCAAACCGCCGGGCCGCGGAATCGGCGTCGGGCAGGCGGTAGAGCTCGTTGACCAGCTCGGTCACCGCGGCGATCGCGTTGTGGAAGCCGAAACGGCCGTGAAACTCGCTGCTCACGCGCTCGATTGCCCAGTTGGCCTTGCGCACGAGCGTGAGCGCGTCACCGCTTGGCTGCTCGGGCTGGGCGACGCCCTCTGCGGCGCCGGTGGCCAGCGGGCCACCGGCGGCAGCTGAAAGCTGCGAGCCGAGCGTGTGCAGACGCATCAGCAGGCGGTGCGTGCCCTGCAGGGCGCTGTCGTTCCAGGCTGCGTCCTGGTCGGGCGGGCCCATGTTGAGGATGTAGGCGCGCACCGCGTCGGCACCGTGGCGCTCGATCAGCGGGGTCGGCGGGATCACGTTGCCGCGCGACTTGGACATCTTCTGGCCGTCCGGGCCGAGGATCATGCCCTGCGTGAAGAGCGACTGGAAGGGCTCCTGGACGTCCAGCAGGCCCATGTCGGCGAACACCTTGACGAAGAAGCGCGCGTAGAGCAGGTGCAGGATCGCGTGCTCGACACCGCCGATGTACTGGTCGACGCTCATCCACTGGCGCAGCGCGGCCGGGTCCCAGGCGGCCCTGTCGTTGCGGGCGTCGCAGTAGCGCAGGAAGTACCAGCTCGAGTCCACGAACGTGTCCATCGTGTCGGTCTCACGGCGGGCGGGGCCGCCGCAGGCCGGGCAGGTGGTGTTGACCCACTGCTCGGCGGCGGCCAGCGGCGAGCGGCCGCGTGGCTGGTAGTCCTCGATCTCGGGCAGCTCCACGGGCAGCTGGTCCTCAGGCACCGCGACGATGCCGCAGTCCTGGCAGTAGACGATCGGGATCGGGCAGCCCCAGTAGCGCTGGCGGGAGATCAGCCAGTCGCGCAGCCGAAAGCTGACCGCGGCGCGGCCGATGCCCTCGCGCTCGAGCCAGGCGACGATGCGCTCAAAGCCCTCGCGGGGAGTGAGGCCGTCAAACTCGCCGGAGTTGACGAGCCGCGCGTCGTCAGCCTTGGTCACGTACGCTGCGTCGGTGGGAGGCTGGGAGCCGTCGGCGGGCGCAACCACCTGGCGGATCGGCAGACCGTAGGCGCGCGCGAAGGCGAAGTCACGCTCGTCGTGGGCGGGCACCGCCATGATCGCGCCGGTGCCGTACTCCATCAGCACGTAGTCGGCGACATACATCGGGATCTCCTCGCCGGTGACCGGGTTGGTGACCGTGCGGCCGAGAAAGACGCCCGTCTTGGTCTTCTCCTGGTCGCCACGCTCCTGTGCGGACTCGGTGAGGGCGTGATTGACGTAGTCGCGCACCTGCGCTTCCGCGGGTGTGCCGGCGGCCAGCCTGAGCACGTCCGGATGCTCAGGTGCCATCACGAAGAAGGTCGCGCCGAACAGCGTGTCGGGGCGTGTGGTGAAGACCGGGTAGTCGATCCCCAGCGCCTGGCAGTGGAAGTGGACCTCGGCGCCCGCGCTGCGCCCGATCCAGTTGCGCTGCATGGTCTTGACGTGCTCTGGCCAGTCGATCGTGTCCAGATCGTCGAGCAGGCGCTGGGCATAGTCGGTGATCCGCAGAAACCACTGCTCCAGCTGGCGCAGCTCGACCTCGGCGCCGCAGCGTTCGCAGCGGCCGTCCACCACCTGCTCGTTGGCGAGCACGGTCTGGTCGTTGGGGCACCAGTTGACCGCCGACTCACGGCGGTTGGCGAGCCCGCGCTCATAGAGCTTCAGGAAGATCCACTGCGTCCAGCGGTAGTAGGCGGGCTCGTGGCTTGCGAGCTCCCGCGACCAATCGATCGAGACCCCCCAGGAACGGAAGGCCCGGCGGAAGGACTCGATCGAGCGCTCGGTCGCGATGCGCGGGTGCACGCCGGTCTTGATCGCGTTGTTCTCGGCCGGCAGACCGAAGGAGTCATAGCCCATCGGGTGCAGCACCCGATGACCGGTGCGGCGCTTGTGGTGGGCGATCGCGTCGCCGATCGCGTAGTTCTTCATGTGGCCGATGTGCGGCTCGCCGCTCGGGTAGGGGAGCATCTCGACCACGTAGGCCTTATCGCCTGCCGGGTCGTTGGTGACCTCCCAGGTGCGCTCGGCCGCCCACACGGCCTGCCACTTGGCCTCGATCGCGCGCGGGTCGTAGTGGTGCTCGCTCATCCTGGCCGGGAGGTTAGAGATTCCTGGCGCCGCGCGAGCGCGAGCGACGGGGGCGCAGCCATGTACTAATCTGTGGGTCTCGCGGGGCTATAGCTCAGCTGGGAGAGCGCTTGCATGGCATGCAAGAGGTCGCCGGTTCGATCCCGGCTAGCTCCACTGTCGAACGCGGTTTTGCGTTTCTCAGCGCCCGCATATATCGTTGCTCGCGATGAGGTGGCTGCGCGCATCGTTGATGGTGCTGGCTCTGCTCGCGATGCCCGCGGCAGCGATCGCGGGCCACATCGAGCCGGTCGGCTCCAGCCCCCCCAGCCGGCTCGCCGGCACCGACCGCTTCGGCAAGGTCAAGCTGGTCGTCGTGTACGACAGGGGCATCCCGACGCTCAGCGACGTCGTCTACGCGACCGCCTGCCATCGCAAGGGCGTCAGCGTACCTGGCACATTCAAGGGAACCAGGACCGGCACGTTCGCCGGCGCGAGCTCCCGATACGCGCTCAGCGGGGTCGTGAGATCGTCCGGAAAGACCGTCACCGTGCGGGGATCCATCACCGCGGTCGCGGGCTGCAAGGGTTCGATGGCGCCGCTGACCTTCAGCGCCAAGGGCACAAGCTGACCCAGACGCGATGATCGGCCGGTGTCCGGCGTGCGCGGCCGAGCTGCGCCAGGACATGCGCTTCTGTCCCTACTGCGGGACCGCGGTGGCGAGGACAATGCGGTCGCCGCCGCGCGAACGACGCCTGGTCTCCGTGCTGTTCTGCGACCTCGTCGGCTTCACGACCTTCTCCGAATCGCGCGACGCCGAGGACGTCCGCGACATGCTGGAGGTGTACTTCAGCATGTCGCGCCATGTCGTTCACCTGCACGGCGGCCACATCGAGAAGTTCATCGGCGATGCGGTGATGGCTGTCTGGGGGGCTCCCCTCGCGCGTGAGGATGACGCCGAACGGGCGATCCGCACCGGCCTACGCTTGCTCGAGGAGGTCAGCCGACTCGGCGAACGGCTCGGAGTTCCGACGCTCGCAGCGCGTGCGGGAATCGTGACCGGGGAGGCCGCGGTGAATCTTGCCCCGGTCACCGAGGGCATGGTGATAGGGGACGCGGTCAACACCGCTTCGCGAATCCAATCCGTGGCCCAGCCCGGCTCCGTACTGGTCGACGAGACCACACGCAGGGTCTGTGCTGACACGGTCACGTTCCTGGATGCGGGCGCACACCAGCTCAAGGGCAGGAGCGAGCCGACACGGGTCTGGCAGGTACTCGCTCTGCAGCCTGACCAGGTTGAACCCGCGGGTGCCAGCCCGGCACGGATCAACCCTCCCCTTGTCGGGCGCGACAGCGAGCTTGCGGCTGCGACCGAGGCCCTTGCGGCGCTCGCGGAGCCCGACTGCGGGCTGCGGTGCGTAACGATCCTTGGCGATGCCGGCATGGGCAAGTCGCGCTTGGTCCGTGAGCTCGAGCGGCGCGCGCACCGGCAGCGTGCGGCGGTGCAGTGGTATCGCGGGAGGGCGCTGTCCTTCGGCGAGGGCAACGGCTTTCACGCGCTGGCTGAAGTCTTCGCTGGGGCCGCGGGCTTCGCTGTCAGCGATCCACCCGAAGGTCGCCGCGAAGGGATCGAGGCGCTGCTGGCGGCAACGCTGGCGGACACCGCGGAGCGGCGGCGTGTGCGGCCGGCGCTGGCACGGCTGTTTGACCTTGACGACGACGGGGCCGGCATCGACCGCGGCGAGCTGTTCTCGGCATGGCGCCTGTTGTTAGCACGGCTTGCGCGGACGGTGCCGGTCGTCCTCGCGCTCGACGAGTTGCAGTTTGCCTCCCAGGATCTGCTCGACTTCCTTGCTCACCTCCAGGAGTGGGCGGATGACGCGGCCATCCTCGTCCTGGCACAGAGCCGACCGGACACGCGTGTTCAGGCGCTCGCGGCACGCGGCCAGACGATCGATCTGCCGCCACTCAGTGCGGAGCAGGTCGGCGAGCTGGTTACCGGTACCGTCCGCGACCCCCCACCCGACCTGATTGCATCGATCGTGGCCGAGGGTGGTGGGGTTCCGCTCTACGCGGTGGAGTCGCTGCGTGCGCTGGCCGATCAGGGAGTGCTGACCCCGGACGGCGACCGCTACGTGGTGCGCGGCGCTGTGCATGCCATGCAGGTGCCCCCGACGATCCGTGCCCTGGTCGCCGCACGTCTGGACCTGCTCACACCCGACGCGCGACGGCTGGTCAGCGCCGCCGCCGTGCTGGGCGATCGGTTCGCGCACAAGGCCGCGGCGATCCTCGCAAACCTGGATCCCAACGCTGCCCAGGCGGCCGTCTCGGACCTGCGCGCACGTGCGATCCTCGAGTCGGCACCAGACGGCGAAACCGAGTTCGTTCAGGGTGCGGTCCGACGCGTCGCGCTGGCCAACCTCTCCCGGCGCGACCGCAAGCGCCTGTACCTGGCGGCGGCGGAGCTGCTCGACGCCGACCATCGTCACGAGCCGGCGACGACGGCCGGCTATCTGCTCGAAGCGCTGGCGGCCGCTCCTACCGACCACGATGTGGCCGAACTGCGAGCCCGGGCCAGGGTGACGCTTGTCCGAGCGGCCGACCGCGCGATCGGCGTCGGCTCGATCGAGGAGGCGCTTGTCCACCTAGACCGCGCCGTCGAGTGCAGCGATGACCCGGACGAGAGGCTTGCGCTGATGGACCAGAGCGCGGCGGTGGCCTGGCGCGGCGGCCTGTGGCAGGAGTCGGCGGAGCGCTGGGCGAGGGTGCGCGACGCCCACGCAGGCGCCGGCCGCACCCGCGAGGCACTGCGGGCCGCGCTCAACCATCTGCGAAGCGACCGCTACGTCCGCACACCGACCGACCTGTTGCCCGGGCTGCGAGAGATAGACGCCGCCCTGTCCGGCCTCGAGGATGCGGCCGCCGCCCAGGCCGCCACCACGCTGGCCTTCACGCTCTATCAGTGCGGAGACCACGCTGGGGCACTCGCCAACGCCCAGCGCGCGGTCGCGATCGCCGAGGCCGTGGGCGCCTCCGGCGACCTTGTCCAGGCCCTGGGAACCGAAGCGATCGCGCTGGGTGAGCTCGGGCGCCTCGCAGAGGCGCTGGACGTGTATGACCGCGCGATCGAGCTGGCCGCGAGCCACGACCCCAGGCGACTCGTCGAGCTCGTCGGCAACCGTGCGATGACCCTCGGGTCGGTTGCGCGCTTCGCAGAGTCGGCCGCCGGCGCCCGGCAGACCATCGGCCTGACCGAGCGACACGGCATGCGGTTCACCCAGCGCTGGGCCCGGTTGGTACTGGCCCGGGCGCTGTGCGCCCAGGGGGATTGGGACGCGGCCGAGGCCGAGCTCAAGGTGGTCGCCGACAACGTGCAGTCCTTCCAGCTCGGCATGGTCTACGCACCGCAGGCGATGATCGCCCTGGCCCGCGGTGAGTTGGCAACTGCCGCTGCGCTGGTCGCGGATTTCGACGCTCGCAGCGCTGGCGCGACGGTCCACGAGCCTGACTTCCGCTGCCTGCGTGCCGCCATCCTCGCCGCCCACGAAGGCGATATGGATGGCGTCGTCCGTGTGCTCGTGGAGGCACAACCGGCGGATTACGCCGAGTGGAGCAGTTGGGTGCCCGCCGTCGTGGACCTGCTCGTGGCCGGCGGTGGCGTGGACGCCACCCGGCTCAGCTCCGCTCACGCCGCGTTGAGCTCCGATGATGAGCCCACCAAGGCACTGGCGCCGGTGGTAGCCCAGGCGCTGCGGCTCGAGGCCTGGCTCGCGCTGGACCGCGGAGACCTCCTGGCTGCGCGCGGAGCCTGGAGCAAGGCGCTGTCCGCGGCGCAGAGCTGCGGCATGGGCGGCGCGGCGGCGGTGATCGCGGCCGAGCGGGGCCGGGCTGGCACAGGCGACGCTCAACCCGCGCGCTGCACCTGAATCAGCCGGTCCCCGGCCGCCAGCACCG
>JAJZID010000077.1 GCA_021810705.1 Actinomycetes bacterium | reverse complement strand
GCCAGATCGTTGGCGCCAAAGTCCCGCTCCGCGACCCAGGTGCGGCCGCCGTTTGTGGTCGTGTATAGCTTCGGGCCGAAGGCGTAGCCGTCGCGGGCGTTGGCGAAGCGCAGCGCACTCACACCGCGCGTCGGCGGCGCCGGGATGCGTCTGAAGTGGGGACCACCGTCGGTCGTGTGCACAATCGCCGTGCAGGTGCGCCGACCGCACGGCGCGCTGCCAAGCAGCCACCAGTCGGTCTCGCTGACCGCGGTGAAGGAGCGCGGCTGGAAGCCTGCCGGCACCGCACCGGCGGTCGTGTAGGCGCCGGCGCGCGCGGCGCCGCTCGCGACGCTCGCCGCGCTCGGGCGCGCCGCGAGCGGGTTGCGCAGCGGAAGCGCCAGAGTGGCCGCAAACGCACTGGCGGCGAGCAGCGCGACGACGCCGGCCGCCAGGCCCGCGGTCGGCACGCGCAGCGCCAGCGCGCGCGAGAGGATTGCCGCCGGACGCCGCCCGCCACCACCGCGCCTGGCGGCGGCCACCAGCTGCTCCTCAAGCTGCTCGAGGAAGTCGCCGCTCATGCTCCCGACACCTCCGTGAGCTGGTCGCGCAGACGCCGCAGGCCGCGACTGACCCGCTTTCGCACAACCATTGCGGAGCAGCCCAGCTGCGCCGCGATCTGGTCGTAGCCGAGCTCGTCGACGACCCGCCAGCGGACCGCCTCGCGCTCGAGCGCGGGTAGGCCGGCGCTCAACAGCACCGCCGCGAACACCTCGGCGGCGAGGTCGGCGGCGAGCTCTCGGTCGCCGGTCTCGCGCCGCAGATAGGCAAGCACCTCGGCCAAATGGCGCCGGTAGAAGGCGGCAAAGGCCTCCCCGTCACCGGCGTGCGCAGCCGCCAATAGCTCGGCATCGGCCCACAGCGCACGATCGTTGCGATGCACACCCATCAATCCCTCCATTGCACAAGGCTAGGGGCATGTGACGCCCCTGGCGTGCCGCCGTCGCCGTCAGGCGTCGAGCAGGTTGCGCAGGCGCGGCGGGCCCTCGTCGTCGAGCTCGACGACAAAGCCAGGGCGGTATGGGCTGCCGGGCGCCAGCGCGAAGCGCTCATTCACCCAGCAGCCGGTGTTGATGAGCGCCGTGCCGGACGCCGTGACCCATTCTGCGGGGGAGTCGGCGGGCAGCGGCCCGGCCCGGTGTGAGTGGCCGAAGAGCGCATAGCGAGGCGCAAGTCCGAGCGTCGCGAGCACCTGACCGTAGGCGTGAAGCGGCGCACGCGTCAGCTGAGCATCGGAGAGATCGCCGCTGAGCGGTCCGAGGCCCAGGCAGCGAAGCGCGCCAACCGCAACCCGCACGCCGGTCTCAAGCGCGAACGCCTCAAGGCGGGTGCCCTCGCGGATCCGCTTGAACAACCGCATGCTGCCGCCGCCATCCTCTGCATCCACCTCGCCGTCGCCGTTCTGGGAGATCGCATACATCCAGGCGTAGATCGGCGACAGCACCCGCTCGTAGTCGGCGGCACCCCGCATCTTCGCCTCCGGCAGCTTGATCATGCGCGCCATCGCACCCGCGGCCACGCGCTCAAAACCCGGCGTGGTGCTGTGGCGGTCCAGATAATGCCCGTGATGGGCGTAGACATCCTCGCGCAGCCAGACGCCGGGGTATTCGAAGCGCACGCTGGCACCGCCCGCAGCCAGCATCGCTTCAAGCTCGCTCAGCGCGCCGGGCTGCAGGCGCAGCTGATGGTCGTGATTGCCGAACAGGTAGATCAACTCGCGACCGGCACCCAGACCAGAGGCGAGCTGCGAGAGCACGGGCGCGGCGGCGGCAAGCGCGTCCTCCAGCGGGCGCTCGCGCAGCTCGACGACGTCGCCCAGCAGCACAAGACGGTCAGCCGCCGCCACAACCGGCACCAACACCGAGAGCGCGTGTGCGTCCAGGCAACTGCGGCCGTGGCCGGCACCGATGTGCAGGTCCGATACGACCAGCGTCCGCAAGCGCTACGCGAGTGCTTCGCGGATGGGTTTGGGGAGCATGAAGCGGGTGTCCTCGCGCACCACGTCGAGCTCGGAGACATCCGTCGTGCCGCGGGCCCGGAAGAACTCCACCAGGCCCTGGACCAGCTCCTCGGGGGCGCTCGCACCCGACGAGATACCAATCGTGGTGACGTCCTCGAGCCACTCCTCCTGTACCTGGGACTCGTTGTCGATCAGGTGGGCCTCCGCCCCGAGCTCGCGTGCGACCTCGACCAGGCGGTTGGAGTTGGAGGAGTTGGCGCTGCCGATCACCAGCACCAGATCACAGCAACCGGCTAGCTCCTTGACCGCGGCCTGCCGGTTGGTGGTCGCATAACAGATGTCGTCGGTCCTCGGCCCCACGATCTCCGGGAAGCGTTGGCGCAGCCGCTCTATGATCGCGCGGGTCTCGTCGACGCTGAGCGTCGTCTGCGAGATGTAGGCGACACGCGAGGGGTCCGCCAGGACCAGCGCATCCACGTCCTCCTCGCTCTGCACCAGCACGATCCGGTCGGGAGCCTCACCCATCGTGCCCTCGACCTCCTCGTGACCAGCGTGGCCGATCATCACGATCGTATAGCCCTGCTGTGCGAAACGCAGCGCCTCCCGGTGCACCTTGGTCACCAGCGGGCAGGTCGCGTCGATCACGTTCAGCCTGCGGCTCACGGCGTTATCGCGCACCGCCGGCGCCACGCCGTGGGCCGAGAAGACGGTTGTCGCGCCGACCGGCACCTCCAGCTCCGAGTCGACGAAGATCGCGCCGCGCTCGCGCAGCTGTTCGACGACATGCTTGTTGTGCACGATCTCCTTGCGCACGTAGACCGGGGCTCCATGCAGATCGAGCGCCTGTTCGACGGTCTGCACAGCACGGTCGACGCCGGCACAGTACCCGCGCGGGGATGCAAGCAGCAGCTTCTCTGGCGTATGTGCCATCCGGATGAGCGAGTTTAGAGCGCAGCGCGCCGCCTACCCTTAGCGCAGCCTCAATCTGCCCCTGCGCATGGGAGTAATGGCCGTGAACCGACGGCACCTGGATCGCCTGACCTCAACAGACGCCTCGTTTCTGCAGCGCGAGACCGACAGCGCGCACATGCACATCGGCGGGCTGCTGCTGTTCGCCGGCGCCGCGCCGGAGCTCGAGGAGCTCCTTGACCACATACGCAGCCGCCTGCACCTGGTCCCACGCTACCGCCAGAAGCTGGCCTTCCCACCCCCTGGCGGGGGGCGGCCACTGTGGATCGACGACCCCGACTTCAGCCTCGAGCGTCACGTGCACACGGTGTCGCTTCCCGCCCCTGGCGACGACGCGCAGCTGCTGGAGCTGGCAGAACAGATCACCTCGCGGCCACTTGACCGCCGCCGGCCGCTCTGGGAGCTATGGCTCGTCGACGGGCTGCGTCCGGCGACGCCCGGCAGCGGTGAGCGCTTCGCGCTGATCGCCAAGAACCACCACGCGCTCGTGGACGGGATCTCCGGAGTGGATCTCGCGACGGTGCTGCTGGAGCTCACGCCGAAACCGCGGCGCCCAGCGCCCGCGGGCCTGCGAGCGTGGCAGCCGCAGCCGCCACCAGACGCGCTCGAGCTTCTGGCGGCGGGCGCGCGCGACGGCCTGCGTTCGGCGATCGGGATTGCCGGTGCGAGCGCGCGGGCGCTAACCGCTCCACGCCACACTGCCACCGCGCTGCGCGATGCCGGCGTCGGTCTGTGCGCCCTGCTCGCTGAGCTCGGCAGCCCCGCGCCCAGAACGCCGCTCAACGTCGCGATCGGCCCGCAGCGACGGCTGCGGGTGGTGCGCCAGCAGCTGAACGACTACCGGACGATCAAGAAAGCCTGCGATGTGACCATCAATGACGTGGTCCTGAGCGTGGTCGCTGGCGCGGTCGGAGAGTGGCTGCGCTCACGCGCGGTCGACACGGAGGGGTTGGAGCTGCGGGCGCTCGTGCCCGTATCGCTTCGAGGCGCCGATGAACACGGCACCCTGGGAAACCGGCTGGCGCTGATGCGTGGCCCGCTACCGGTCGGGATCACCGACCCATCGCGCAGGCTGCGTCAGGTAAGCGAAAGCATGGGCGCGCTCAAGCGCTCCAACCAGGCGGTGGGCGCCGCCACGCTTGCGGCGATGAACGACAGGCTGCCGCCCGCGGTTCTGGCGCAGGCTTCGCGCCTGCAATTCTCGCCCTGGCTGTTCAACCTGCTGGTCACCAACATCCCCGGGCCCCAGGTGCCGCTGTATCTCCGCGGCCGGAGTCTGACCGAGCTGATTCCGGTGGCCTTCCTGCCAGAGCGCCACGCGCTGTCGGTCGCGGTCATGTCCTATAACGGCCAGCTCGCCTATGGGTTGCTGGGCGATCAAGCGGCCTTGCCCGACATCGACGTGATCGCCAATGGAATCGAGCGGTCGCTTCAGCTGCTGCTTGACGGCGCTGGGGTCACGCGCTGAACAAAAACCTGAGGTTTGGGCGCGACTCCGGCGGGTATCTAGTGTTTACCAGGCACATGCAGCGGCTCCACAGCGAGCCCCTGCAGCATCCGCCCACACACGTCGGGTTGTGGTCCGCCCCCCTAGCCACAGCCCGGAGGGTGCGAGCAGCGGTCGGGCGGGGCCCCGAGGGGCCCCGCCCGACTCGTGTCCTGTAGGCGCGCAGCAGAGCGCTCGGTGCGCGAACGTCAACCGCTGGGCTGGCGCCGCAGGGGTCTCCGCGGCGTCCGAGACTCAGAACCCCAGCGCGAACTTGGCGTCTTCGCTCATCAACTCAGGAGACCACGGCGGGCTGAAGACAAGCTCCGAATCGACCGCGCTCACACCCTCGATCTCGCCCACGTACTCCCTTATCTGCTCGTCAACCTGGGGCCCGATCGGACAGCCCGGCGTGGTCAGCGTGTAGGTGACCTTGACGGCACCGGCAGGGTCGATCTCGACCCCGTAAATCAGGCCCAGCTCGACGAAATCGAGCCCGAGCTCAGGGTCTATGACCTCGCGCAGAGCGTCGTTCACCTCGTCAACGGTGATCATCTCTACCAGTTTACGGCCGTTTCACAGCATTGAGCCAAAGTTAAGGTTGCGTTACCGCCGGTTGTTTTTGTAAGTTTCAAAGATCATCGAGTTCGCCGACAACCCGCCGGTGCTGCTCTGCGCCGGAGACGAAGACCGGAGCACTCAGAGCCTTCGGCGCCGCGCGCTGGTGCTCGCCTTCCGGGCCTCGAGCGACGTGGTGGTGGATATGCGGGATCTGGTGTTCGCGGACATGACGCTGATCCTCGATCTGGCGACGCTCTCACACCGTCTGCGCCGTCGCGGTCGCCGCCTGCTGCTGCAGGCCCCGCGGCCGCAGATCATGCAACTGATCGAGATAGCCGGCCTGGATCGCCTACCCGGCGTCGAGATGGTCGCAGACGGCTGGGCGGCACCGGCAGTCGCCTGAGAGCCGGACCTGGGGCGGGCGCGTGGCCGGACGGCCGTCGGCGCGACGGCGGCTCCGGGTGCCGACCCGCAGGTCTAGCGTGTGACCACCGGCCTGAGCATCGGCCAGACCATTGGTCCGCCACCGGGCAGTGTGACGACGCCGGTGTGCTCGAAGCCGAGCCGCTCGTACAGCGCTGCGCTGCGCTCGCTGCTGGCTTCGATGTAAGCCGGCAGCCCGGCCAGGTCGGCTTCGTCGAGAACCGCTTGCAGGAGCGCCGTGCCGAGTCCCTGGCCCTGTCGCGCGACTCGCGCTCCCACCCATCGCACATAGAAGTGCGGCGCTTGTGGATGTCGCTCCTGGAGCTCCTGCTGCACGCGGCCGGCGCGCGCCAAGCGCATCCCAAACGCACGCGCCCATCTGAGCGCCTCCGTCAGCTCGAATGAAGCGGGCATCTGCCAGGTTCCCGGCGCAAGCACGCACAGCGCGCCGTCGTATGCGGAGGTCGTCCACACGGTACCGCCGTTGCGCAACACGTACAGCTGAAGCTCTGCGGTGAACATGATGCGCAACCGAGCCCGGAACCGCGGGCCCGGCGGGAGCAACCACCTGCACACCGGGTCCTCACCAAACGCGTCGGCGAGCGTGCGGGCCAGCTGCGGGACTTCGTCGCCGCTCGCCACCCGCAGCGTGTGCGCGAGGCTCCCCGCGCTTACAACTCCAGACTGTGATTTTGCGCTCGGCGGTGGCGACACGGTCAACGCTCCCAGGATTTGATGAACGTATAGTACAATATTTTATACAACGTATAGATGAGCACGTCAACCGTCAACCGTTCCACGCATCGCGCCAAGCTGCTCCAGACGGCTCGAACGCTGTTGCGCGAGCGCCAATACGGCAACATCACCGCACGCGATCTCGTCGCCGCATCGAACACCAACCTCGGATCGATCGGCTACCACTTCGGCTCCAAGGAGGCGTTGCTCAACGAGGCGATCGGGCTGGAGTTTGAGGAATGGACCGACGCGGTCATCCGTGCCACGCGCATCGGCTCAGGCCCGAAGCCACCGACACTGGCGGACTCGCTACGGACCGTGCTCGACCATTACGACACGATCCGGCCCTACCACCACGCCTACATCGAGGCACTGGCACGCAGCGCACGCTCACCGCAGCTGCGCGACCAACTCGCGGCGCACTACAACCGGCAGCGAGACCGCGTGGCGGCGCTGCTGACGGAGTCCGGCGAGGAGCAGATCGCCGCTGACGCGGCGCGCAACCTCGCGTCGCTGATCATCGCTGCGGTTGACGGCCTGCTGATCCAGACCTTCATCGACCCCGGCAGCGCGCCCACCAGCCAGGACATCGCAGCCGCGCGCGCACACGCCGCTCACTAGGCTTAGCTGAACCCCATGATCTGGTTCGTGCTCCTCGTGCTCTGGCCGCTGGCCGAGCTCTACGTGATCATCAAGCTCTCGGAGGCGATCGGCTTTCTCTGGGTGATCCTGCTCTTGATCGTGAGCTGGCCCGTGGGCTGGCGGCTGATCCGCCATCAGGGGCGAGCCGCACTGCGCCACCTGCGTGATGCGCTGCTTGCCGGCAGAGCCGCCGACAAAGAGGTGCTGGACGGAGCGCTGGTGCTGTTCGGGGCGCTGCTGCTGCTGGTGCCGGGCTTCATCACCGACGCGGTGGGCGTGCTGCTGCTGCTGCCGCCGACGCGGGCTCTGATCCGGCCGCTGGTGGCGCGCAACCAGCGCAGCGCCTGGCTCATGCGCTTGGCTGGCGCCGCCAGCTGGAACCCGGGCCGCGGCGGCCGCCACGGACCGGACGCCTACGACGCCGAGGCCACAGCGGCCGACGTGGACGAGCCCCAGCTGAGAGCATGAGCAGCATGCACACACAGGCGCTCGAGCTGGCCATCTTCGCCGATCCGGATCTGGAGCTGTGGGGCGTCCTGGCGATCGACCAGCGGGCCAGCCTGGCGGTCGGCGGGCTGCATGCTGGCATCCTGGAACCGATGCCGGTGGACGTCGCCGTCGACGCTGAAGCCTGGATGCTCACGGGTGCCGGCTGCGAGCTGCAGGTCACACCCACGCCCGCAGGCAGCGCCACGACCGACGCGGCAGCGATCGAGCCCTGCCAGGTGCTCGGCACGCTGGTGATCGGCGGCGCGACGCGCAAGCTGCAAGGGATCGGCACCCGCGGGGCTCTGGCCCTGCCGCAGGACGGGGGCTCGCTGCGGCTGTTCGGATCCTGGTTTCCAGCCGGTCAGGAGCTCGGTTTGCTTGCAACCCGCCGCCGCGGGGCGTCGAGCGGCGAGGGTGATGAGATCAGCGTCACGGCGCGTGGTGAGGAGCAGCCGCTGGTGATCGACCCACGCCTGTCAACTACCTACAACGGCGCCGGTGAGCCCGTCCGCGTCGGGATCGAGCTGTGGCTCGGCGCAAGCGAAGACGACGAAGACGGGTTGCGCGGGCGCCGCGTCGCCGGTCGCGCCGGCGGCTCGAGTGTCGCCATCGGAGCGCTGCGCGCCTACGCGTTCGATTGCGTCACGCGCGGCGAACCGGGGCCCGGCGTGTACGTGTTGGCCAGCCCGCGCAGCGAACCTGCCAACACTTAGACCGAAGTTCCTTCGGTAGTCACGCTTGAAAACGGCCGCATTCCCTGTGTTCGTCGGGGATAGCGGCCTTTTCTGCGGGCAATAGTGTAGTCACAACATCCGTCCGGTGGGTGCGATACAGTGCAGGTATGCCAGCGAAGACACGTCACGTCGGTGCGATGCATGTGGTCACGAACAGGATTCGTCGTGGTGAGAAGGAGTACACCGCGACGCTGTTGCGCCGGTCCTACCGTG
>JAJZID010000076.1 GCA_021810705.1 Actinomycetes bacterium | reverse complement strand
CGGTGGCGGACGTGTCGGCCACCAAAAACAGCGCGTCGCCGGCCTTTGCCGACAGCGCCGCTTTGATCGCGTCAATCTCAGTTTGAGAGAGGAACTTTGCGATCGGCGAGCGCAGCGAGCCGTCCTCCTGCACGAACCCCCAGACCAGGCCGCGGGCGCCGTGGCCCTTGGCGAACTCGGTCAGCGCGTCGAGGTCGGAGCGCGGCAGCTCGCGCGGGCCGGCGTTGAGGCCCAGGACGGCGCCCGAAGCTGCGGCGAGGGCGCCGGTGAACACCTGAAAATCGGAGCCGCGGACCGCGTCGGAGAGGTCGACCAGCTCGAGGCCGAAGCGGCGGTCGGGGCGGTCTGAGCCGAAGCGGCGCATCGCCTCTTCGTGGGTGAGCCGCTCCCAGGGGGGCGGCGGCACGGCGAAGCCTTCGCGCTCGAACACGGCGCCGAGCACCGCCTCGGTCAGGTCGATCACCTGCTCGCTTGTGACAAACGCCATCTCGACGTCGAGCTGCGTGAACTCCTGCATGCGGTCGGCGCGCGAATCCTCGTCGCGGAAGCAGCGCACGATCTGGTAGTAGCGCTCCATGCCGCCGACCATCAGAAGCTGCTTGAAGAGCTGTGGGGACTGCGGCAGCGCGTAGAAGGAGCCGGGCTGCGTGCGGGCGGGCACGAGGAAGTCACGGGCGCCCTCGGGTGTGGAGCGGGTCAGAAACGGGGTTTCGATCTCCAGGAAGTCGCGCTCGTCGAGCACGCTGCGCATCGTCTGCACGACCCGGTGGCGGAGCGCGAGCGCCTCCTGCATGGGTGCGCGGCGCAGGTCGAGTGCGCGGTGGCGAAGGCGCAGGTTCTCGTCGACCGGGCCATCGTCGTCGACCGGGAACGGTGGGGTGTCGGCGTCGGCCAGCAGCGTGATCTCTGAGACGTCCAGCTCGATCTCGCCGGTCACGAGGTTGGGGTTGACGTTCTCGGGCTCGCGCGCGAGCACCAGGCCGCTCGCGGTGATCACGTCCTCGGAGCGCAGGCCGTGGGCGACCCTGTGGGCTTCCGGCGCCGACTCGGGGTGAAAGACGAGCTGCACCAGGCCGGAGCGGTCGCGCAGGTCGATGAAGATCAGGCCGCCGTGGTCGCGGCGGCGGTGCACCCAGCCGGCGACGCGCGCGGTTGAGCCTGTGCGGGCGGCCGTGAGCTCCGCCGCCCAGGCGTCACGGTAGTGGTTCGGTGCCGGTGGGTGCCTCATCACAGCCTGTTTGCGCGCAGGATCGCGGCGACCACCGCGCCGCCTTTGAGCTCGTGCTGCTCGCCGCCGGTCATGTCCCGCAACTGCGCTGTCTCAGCGTCGTTCACGATTGCAACGTAGCGGGCCTTGAGTCGGTCCGCGTGCTTGAGCGCGCTCTTGAGCGAGCGGCCGGTCAGCTCGAGCTGTGCGGCCAGGCCGGCGCGGCGCGCCTCGCGCGCGATCTCAAAGGCCACCGCGCGGGCCGGTGGCGAGTCGCGCTCGGCGACCGTGACGAGCAGGTCGACAAGCTCCGCGCCCGCCGGTGGCGCCGGCGCCGCCAGCAGGATCCGCTCGACCCCCGCCGCCCAGCCGATCCCGGGCGTGGACTGCCCGCCGAGCTGCTCGATCAGACGGTCGTAGCGGCCGCCGCCGCCCACCCCGGACTGGGCGCCGAGCGCGTCGCTTGTGAACTCGAACAGCGTGCGGGTGTAGTAGTCAAGGCCGCGCACGAGCGTCGGGTCGATCTCGTAGCGAACCCCGGCGGCGTCGAGCAGCGCGCGCACCCCGGCGAAGTGCTCGGCGTCCTCGGGGGCGAGACGGTCAATCAGCTTCGGCGCGGCGGCCATCACCGCCCGGGTGCCGGGGTCACTTGAGTCAAACGCGCGCATCGGGTTCAGCTCGATCCGCGCTCGCACCTCCGGCGCGAGCGCGTCGGCGTGCGCGCGCAGGTACTCGGACAGCTCGGCGCGGTAGGCGCCGCGCGTCTCCGGCTGACCGAGGGAGGCCAGGCGCAGCCGTGTGCCGCCCACGCCCATCTCCTCGAGCAGCTCCAGAAGCAGCACGATCAACTCGGCGTCGGCCTCCGGCCCGGCGGCGCCGATCACCTCCGCTCCGACCTGCCAGAACTGCCGGTAGCGACCGCGCTGTGGGTTCTCGGCCCGGAAGAACGCGGACAGGTACCAGAGCTTCACCGGCACCGGAAGCTTGTGCATCCCATGCTCGATGTAGGCGCGGCAGACGGGGGCGGTGCCCTCGGGACGCAGGGTCAGCGAGCGCCCGCCGCCGTCGTCGAAGCTGTACATCTCCTTCTGGACGATGTCGGTCGCCGCGCCCACCCCGCGCGCAAACAGCTCGGTTGCCTCGAACGCGGGCGTCTCGATGCGGCTGTAGCCGGCGGCGCCGAGAATCCGCTGCGCGTGGGTCTCGAGCAGCCGCCGCGCAGGCTGGTCGGCGGGCAGTACGTCATAGGTTCCCTTCGGCGCCTGGATCATCGCCGCGGCACCATGCCTGGCGTGGCGCTCACGCGCGCTCGGCCAGCTCGCGAAGGAACGGATTGGTGGCCTGCTCCTGACCGATCGTCGTGGGCCCCATGTGGCCCGGGTACACGCGTGTCTGCGGCGGAAACTCGGCGATCAGCGACTCGATCGAGGCGAGCAGTGTCGGCCAGTCGCCGCCGGGGAGATCGGTGCGCCCAACCGAGCCTTCAAACAGCACGTCGCCGGAGAAGAGCGCCTCCTCGCCACGCACGGAGTACGTGAGGTGGCCAGGGCTGTGACCGGGGGTGAAGCGGACCTCAAACGTCAGGCCCGCGAGCTCGAGCACCTCGCCGCCGGCCAGCGTGTGGTCCGCGACATAGCCCTCGAACGGACCGATCCCCGGAAACAGGCGGGAGCTGATGTGCTCGAGCATCCCGGTCTCAAGCGCCGGGCACCAGACCGGCGCGCCGGTGGCCGCGTGCATCGCAGCGACGGCACCAACGTGGTCAAAGTGGCAGTGCGTGATGAGGATCGCCTCAACGCTGCTGATACCCAGCTCGTCGAGCGCGGCGGTCAGGCGCGGCGCCTCCTCACCCGGATCGAAGATCACCGCGCGCTCTGACCCGGCGGCGCGCACGATGTAGCAGTTCTCCTGGACCGGGCCGACCGTGTAGCTGTGCACCTCGATCATCGCTGCGCCACCTGAGCCTGTTTCTTTGCCATCCGCCGGCGCCACAGGTAGATCTCGATGTAGTAGCCGAGGAACACGTAGAGGATCATCGCCATGATCGCGTAGATCACCGCCGAGAGCAGGCGGTCGCTGCTCTTCTTCGGGCCGAAGAAGAGCAGCACGAAGAACATCATCACGCCCGCGAGCGCGGCCCGCTGGGCGGCGCTGCGCCACGTCGGCTTGCGGTTCAGTCGCTCCTCGCGGCGCTGGTTGCGGTCCAGATCCTTGCGCTCGGAGGCCTTCAGCGGACGTCCTGTGCGGCCGCGGGTCTCGATGATGCCAGCGGCGTTGCCGCGGTGCTTGGTCTGGCGTTTGCGCTTGGACTGAGCCATTCTCAGACGGAGCTTAGTCGTTCCCTGAAGCAGCGTCGGCGTCCGTCGCGGCGGCCGCCGCGACCGCCTCCTCCAGGTGGCGGCGGTGCAGCACCGGCAGCTCCTCAGGGAAGCCGTCAAAGGCGGCTCGGGGCGGCAGCCCAACCACCTCGGCGCGCAGCGGACGCGCATGCCGAGCGATCGCTTCGAGCACCGCGGTGGCGTTCGTGCGACGGTAGTCCTCGAGGTTGGTTGAGACCTGCGCGACGCCGTCGCGGTGCGCAAGCGTCAGGCCGATCGCGCGGACCGCAGGCAGTCCCTCGGGGCCGCCCTCGCGGATCAGCGCTGCGATCCGCCGTGCCGTCTCGAGGTTCGCGGGCGGGGCGAGCTCGACGTTGAAGGCAACCAGCGGACCGCGCGCGGCGACCAGCACCGCGCCGGCCCGCGGGTCAAGGCGCGCCGGGCCGAAGTCGGGCCGCAGCTCCCCCGCGTCGATCCTGGCCTGCAGCGCCTGGGGCCCGCCGCGCCGGATCTGTGCGCGCGTCACCAGCCCACCGCTCAGCTCGCCGTAGATGAACACCGGGATCTCGAGCTCGCTGCCGAGGCGGTCGGCAAGCACCAGCGCCTGTGCGCAGGCGGCGCCCCGTTCGGAGTCCTCCATGTAGACGATCGGCGCGACGTCGAGGATGCCGACGTGCGGGTGCGCGCCCCGGTAGGTGGCGATGTCGAGCAGGTCGATCGCCCGGCTCGCGCCGGCCGTGAGCGCGTCGGCGAGCGGCGCGCCGCTCGCGCCGGGCGCCCCGCCTGTCTCAGACCGCTGCCACAGCGTGTAGACGCTGCGGTTGTGGTCGGGGTCGCTGTGGATGTCAAGCAGGCTCACAGCGCCGCCGGCCACGAGCGCCGCGCCGATCGCGTCAAGCCGCGCCCGGTCGCGCCCTTCAGAGAAATTGGGTATCGCAAGCAGCATTGCTTTGAGTCCTCTCCCGGCGCCGGGCGTACGGGTACCCCGCGGCGCGAGCCTATAGACTGCCGTAGCCGCACCTGCCGGAGTAGCTCAGTCGGTTAGAGCAGGGGAATCATAATCCCAAGGTCGGGGGTTCGAGTCCCTCCTCCGGCATCGACTCATGGTCCCAGCGACAACGAGGCCCACTTGAGCGCAAGCGCAATCCAGCCGGGATCGGTGGTGCTCTGCGCAACCTGCGGCGTCGAGCACGCCCAGCCCTCCGGCACCTGCGCGATCTGCGCCGACGAGCGCCAGTGGGTGCCGGCGAGCGGACAGGTCTGGACGAGCCTGCGTGAGCTGCGCGAGCGCGGCCATCGCGTGCTGATCGACGCGCGCGAGCCCGATCTGCTGGAGCTGACGGTCGATCCCGCGGTTGGTATCGGCCAGCACTGCTTCGTGGTGAGCACGCCGAGCGGCAGCGTTATCTGGGATGTGCCGCCGTTCATCGACCGCCCTGCCGTGGACCGCATCCACGCGCTCGGACCGGTGCTCGCGATCGTCGCAAGCCACCCGCACATGTTCGGCGTGCAGAGCGCCTGGAGTCATGCGCTGGGCCAGGCGCCGATCCTCGTCTGCGAGCCGCTGCTCGAATGGGTGGCGCGCCCCGACGCCGCGATCACGCCCTGGCGCGGCCGTCATGAGCTCGCCCCCGGCCTGGTGCTGCACGAGCTTGGCGGCCACTTCCAGGGCTCGAGCGTGCTGCACTGGGCGGCGGGCGCCGGAGGCGCCGGTGTCCTGCTCAGCTCCGACACGATCCACGCAAACCCGGATCGGCAGACGGTCACCTTCATGCGCAGCTACCCGAACCGCATCCCGCTCTCAGCCGCCGTTGTCGCCCGGCTCGCTGCCGCGGTGAGGCCCTTGGCCTTCAGCCGCCTCTACGACAACTTCGGCCGTGGCCCCAGTGAGGACGCGAGCGCCGCCGTGCAGCGCTCCGCTCAGCGCTACATCTCCTGGCTTGCCGGCGCGCACGATGATCTCAGCTGAACGGCACGCGCACGGCGGCCGTGCGCTGCGCAAGCCAATCCCACAGGGCGCCTGCGGCCTCAGGCCGCCGCCTTGCCGGTTTGCGGATCGCCTGCAGCTCACGCCCCAGCTCAAGGTTACGTACCGGTACCCCGACCAGCGTGCCGGCGCGCTGCTCGGCCTCGATCGTCAGGACCGAGATGATCGTGTAGCCGCCGTGCGCGATCGTCCGCTTGAGCGACTGCAGTGATGCGAGCTCGAGCGCCGGGCGCAGCGACACCCCCAGGCGGCCCATCGCCTGATCGACCACCTCCCGCGTCCCAGACAGCCGCTCGCGGGTGAAATACGGCTCCGCCGCCAGCTCGGCCGCGCTGACCGAGCGCCGCCGGGCCCAGCGGTGTCCCGCCGCCACGACGACAACCAGACGGTCGCGCGCGAGCGTCAGCTTCTCAAAGGCTTCGAGCTGGTCGCGCCCCTCGACAAAGCCGATGTCCGCCGCACCGTCGGCCACCCGCTTGGCGACCGCGCTCGAGTTGACGACCTCCAGCTGGGCCTGGACGTCAGGGCGCGTGGATCTGAACTCAGCCAGCCAGCCGGGCACAAGAAACTCACCGGTGGTCAGCGACGCGCTGAGGCGCAGCATGCTGGCACCCGCGCGCGCGTGCTGGTCAGCGGCGCGGCCGACCTCCGCCAGGTCCTCGAGCGCACGCTTGGCAAGCGGATAGACCGCCTGCCCCAGCTCGGTTGGGCGGGTCCCGTGGGCGCCACGGATCAAAAGCTCGCCGCCGAGCCGGCGCTCGAGGCTCTGCACGCGCTTGGTCGCAGCCGACTGCGTGAGGTCAAGCGCGTCCGCGGACCCCTGAATGGAGCCGCTCTCGACGGCGGCAACGAACGCCGCGAGCTCCGTGCCAGGCAACGGGTTTGCGTCCGAGAATGCGTACCCCACAAGCTCATCCTACATTCCGGTCGGGAATATCCGGCGGTGAAATCCGACTGGCGCCTGGCGTCAGCCCGATGCATCTTGAGAGCATGAGCTTCTCAATCAGACCAAACTGGTTCGCGTCGGTGATGGGTACGGGCATCGTCGCGAACGCCGCCATGCTGCTCCCGTACCACTCGGGCGTGTTGACGGCGATCGCCGTTGCGTTCTGGATCGCGGCGGCCGCGCTGCTTGTCACCTTCGTCGCCGCCGGCGCACTGCAGTTCGCAAAGCACCGCGAGCTGTTTCGCTCCCACCACCACGCGCTCGAGATGGCGCCGTTCTACGGCGCGTTCTCGATGGGCGTGCTGACCGTCGGATCGGGCGCGCTGCTGGCGGGCTCGCACATCCTCGGGACCGGCCCTGGTGTGCTGATCGACAGCGTCCTGTGGACGATCGGCACGCTGACCGGCCTGGTGTGCGCGGTCGGTATCCCGTACATGCTCTTCACCGAGCATCAGCCGTCGCTCGAGGACGCCTATGGCAGCTGGCTGATGCCGATAGTGCCGCCGATGGTCTCAGCCGCAGCGGCCGGGGCGCTGATCCCGCACCTCGCCGCCGGGCAGGCGCGCCTGGACCTGCTCTATGGCTCCTACGCGATGTTCGGCATCAGCCTCGTGATGGCGATCATCGTGATCGCGATCCTGTGGGCGCGCCTGGCATTGCACGATGTCGGCGAGGCCCGCATGACCCCGACCCTGTGGATCGTCCTTGGCCCGCTCGGGCAGTCGGTCACCGCCGCCTGCCTGCTTGCCAAGTTCGCCCCCGCGGCTGTGGACGCAGGCAACGCCCGTCTCCTGCACGACTTCGCGCTGATCTACGGCATCCCGATCTGGGGTTTCGCGATGGCTTGGCTGGCGCTCAGCATCGCGATCACAGCCAAGACCGCGCGTGATCACCTGCCGTTCGCGCCGACCTGGTGGAGCTTCACCTTCCCGCTGGGAACGGTCGTCACCGGCACCTCGCAGCTGGTCGCGGTCTCAGGCCTCGACATCCTGCGCTACATCGCGGCAGTGCTCTACGTGGGGTTGGTGATCGCGTGGGTCACGGTCGCGGCGAGGACACTTGTCCCCTGGGCCGTCTCGATCGGTCCCGGTCAGCCCAGGCGCTCGCGCAGGCGCGGCAGCACGTCGGCCGAGAACTGGGTGAGCGCCCGCTCCTGATCATCACCGGGGAAGTGAAACACGAGCTCCCGGAAGCCGAGCCTGACGTAGAAGTCGATCTTCTCGACCACCTCGTCGGGATCGTCGGAGACGATGAAGCGCGTGTGGGCCCGGTCGCGGGCGCCCTCGGCCAGACGCTCCATCTCGAGCGGGTCCTCGGTGCCACCCTTCTCCTCCGCGCTCAGCGCGAGCGCCGCCCAGGGTTGGCACGCGTCCTTGGCGTAGGCGAGGTCATGGTCGTATGAGACCTTCACCTCGATGAACTTGGCGAGCGCCGCCGGCTCGCGCCCGGCGGCGCTCGCCCCTTCGGCCATGCCCTGAAGCAGCGTGTGATACAGCTCCTCGCCCTTGCCGCTGGTGACGATCAGGCCATCACCGAGTCGCCCGGCCAGCGCCGCCGCCTTCGGGCCACCGGCCGCCAGGTAGATCGGAACCGGGTGCTCCGGCCGGTCATAGATCGTGGCGTTGACGGTCCTGTAGTAGGTGCCTTCGAAGCTGACCCGCTCACCGTTCCAGAGCTCCCGGATCAGCGCCACCGACTCCGCCAGGCGCTCTGAGCGCTCCTTGAACTTGGGCCACTGGATGCCCATCGACGGGTTCTCGTTCATCGCCTCGCCGCTGCCGATGCCGAGCAGCACCCGCCCCGGGTTCAGGCAGGCGAGGGTCGCGAACACCT
>JAJZID010000075.1 GCA_021810705.1 Actinomycetes bacterium | reverse complement strand
GCCGATCGAAAGGCCTGCGTAGGTGGCACGCTCGACGCCGAGTGCGTCCAGCAGCGCCAGCACGTCGCCGCCCATCTCGGCGATCGTGTAGGGCGCGGGCGGCACCGGCGAGGCGCCGTGGCCGCGATGGTCGATGGTGATCACCCGGAAGCGGTCCGTGAGCGCCTGCACCTGTGGCTGCCACATCGCGAGGCTTGTGCCCAGGGAGCCGGCGAGCAGCAGCACGGGCGCCTGTGCGGGGCCGTGCACCTCGTGATGGAGCGCCACCGCGCTCACGCCGACCCCCGTCCCAGCGCGCGGTCGACGAGCTCGGCGGCACCGGCGAGGGCCAACTCGGGCTCGGCCGCCGCCGCGACCCCAGATGTGGCAGCCGCCTGGAGGTTTGCGCGCATCCGCTCAGTATCCACCTCGAGGCCGCCGAGCAGCTCTGCAAGCCAGGCGGCCGCCGAGCCGGTGAGCGTGAAGAGCTCGCTGAGCGTGCCCCACTCGGCCTGCCAGGCGCCGGCAGCGCGCTGTTGTTCCTGCTCCATCGCGGCAAAGATGGTTGCGACCAGGCCGGGCGCGCGCCTGGCGCAGGCGATCACCGACACCGCCGCGACGGGGTTTCGCTTGTGCGCCATCGCCGAGGAGCCGCCGCGTCCGGCGACGGCTCCCTCGCGCAGCTCACCAACCTCGCTCTGGGCCTGCAGCGTCACGTCACGGGCGATCTTCGCGGCAGTGCCGGCAACCGCGCCGAGCGCGGCCGCCACGCCGGCGACTCGCGTGCGCTCGGTGTGCCATGGCAGCAGCGGCTCTGACAGCCCCAGGGTCGCGGCCACCCGGGCAGCCACCTGCGGCGCCCGTGACCCGACCGGCCCGCCCATCTGCACCGCCAGCTCGCTCGCGCGGACCCGCCCGAGCTCGGCGGTGGCACGGCGCAGGCCCTCGAGCCAGCCTGCCGCGACCAGCCCAAAAGAGGTCGGCAACGCCGCCTGCATCAGCGTTCGCCCGAGCACGGGCGTCTGGCGGTGCTCGGCCGCAAGGCGCGCCGCGGCAGCGGCCGCGGCGCGCAGGTCGGCGAGGATCGGCTCGCTCGCGCGGCCCGCGATGAGCATCATCGCGGTGTCAAGGATGTCCTGGCTGGTGGCGCCGAGATGGACCGCGTCGGCGTGGCGTTCGCCGACGCGCTCGCGTAGCTGCGCGACCAGCGCGATCACGGGTGTGGCGTTCTCCCCCGCCGAGCTGGTGATCGCGTCCACGTCGAGCGGACCCTGTTTTACGGCTGTCGCGATCGCCTGGCCGGCTTCGGGCGCGATCAGGCCCTCGACCACACATGCCGCCGCGAGCGCCGCTTCGGCGTCGGACATCGCCAGCACCCACGCCTCGGCGCTGACTGCCGCCGCGGCGCCGCCGCGGGCGTAGGTGCCGGCGAACAGCTCAGATGTCAAAGAAGACGGTCTCTCCGTGGCCCTGCAGGTGGATGTCGAAGCGATAGCCGTCGGGGGTGGCGGATGCGATCAGCGTATCCCGCCGGCTGGCGGGAACGCCGGCGAGCACCGGGTCCTCGGCGTTGGCCTGGGCCTCGTCCGCGAAGTAGATGCGGGTCACCACACGGTGCAGCATGCCGCGCGCCATCAGCGTCACGTCAATGTGCGGCGCCTGCAGCGGGCCGTTGTTGGGGCCTGGGACGCGGCCGGGCTTGACGGTCACGATCTCATAGCTGCCGTCACCGTCCTCGATCCCGTAGCGCCCGAAGCCGCGGAAGCCGGGCAGCGTTGACTGCTCGCCGTAGCCGTAGATATCGGCGAAGCGCCCGTCGCCGTCGGGCTGCCAGAACTCGATCACGTGGTCCGGGATCGGTTCGTTGTGGCCGTCGTAGATGCTGCCGGTGATGCGGATCTGGCCGGGCGTGCCGTCCGGCACGATCAGGTTGCCGCCCGGAAACGGAACACCGATCGCGAAGTACGGACCGACCGTCTGTGAGGGTGTCACCTCGAAGATCATCTGAAAACGGCCTCCTAGAACGCTTCCTCAAACGGGGTGGATGCCGGTCCGCGCAGATATATGTCCCAGTTGAACGCCTGCGCCCAGTTCGGCCGTGTCTGGTGAATGTTGAACGTGGAGATCATCCGTCCGCGCGCCTTTTCGTCCCGCACAGAGTTGAAGATCGGGTCGTAGGGGAAGAACGGGTCACCGGGGAAGTACATCTGTGTCACCAACCGTTGCGTGAACGCCCGTCCGAGCAGCGAGAAGTGGATGTGCGCGGGCCGCCAGGCGTTGTAGTGGTTGCCCCACGGGTACGGGCCGGGCTTGATCGTCGTGAACTCGTAGCGGCCCTCTGAGTCGGTCAGGCAGCGCCCGGCCCCATGAAAGTTTGGGTCAAGCGGGGCTGCCCAGCGATCCCAGCGATGGTCGTAGCGGCCCGCGGCGTTGGCCTGCCAGATCTCAACCAGCGTGTCACGCAACGGCTTGCCCTCGGTGTCGTAGACGTGACCGGAGACGATGATCCGCTCACCGATCGGTTCCCCCTGGGCCTGGACCGTCAGGTCATGGTCGGTTTCCTTCAGCGCCAGCGTGCGGTCAAGCTGCGGCCCGGTGATCTCGGTGACGGTGTGCGGCAGGTAGACCAGCGGCTCCTTCGGATGGCGCAGCTGCGTTGACTTGTACGGCGGATAGTCCAGTGAGGGGTGCGCTTCGGGAGGGTCGCGGCGGTAACGCAGCGGCGTGTCCGCGACCGGGTCATAGATCCGGCGCACGCCGTCGGTGTCGGTTTCCGGTTGCTCGTTCGTGGTGCTCATCTGGATACCAGCTCCCTCAATGCGTTTAGTTCTTCGGTACTCGGTGGCTCAGACACTTTCAGGCTCTCACTGACCGCAAGCTCAAAGCCCGTGTTTTCACGCACCTCATCGACGCTCACGCCCGGGTGGACGGTGGTCAGCGTGAGCACGCCATCGCGCGGCTCAAGCACACCCAGGTCGGTGATCACCAGCGTCGTGCGCTCACCACGTGTGGTCTTGAAATCGAGGCGCTGCACAAACGTGCGCTTGGAGTGCGGGGCGATCACCACCACCTCCGCACAGCCGGTCGCGATCTCCGGCGCGCCACCGGCGCCCGGCAGGCGTGTCCGGGGGTGCGCGTAGTCACCGATAACGGTCGAGTTGAGGTTCGCGTGGGGGTCGATCTGCGCGGCGCCGAGGAACGCGACCTGCACCCGTCCCGGGCCGATCCAGTAGTTGAACATCTCCGGCACCGAGACAACCAGATCGGCGCTCTGCGCGAGCTCGCCGTCGCCGATCGATAGCGGCACGCGGTGGGGCTTGGCGCCGATCGTGCCCGACTCATACACGAGCACGAGCCTGGGGTTGTGGACCATCCTTGCCAGCAGCGCCGCCGTGGACGGCCGGCCGACACCGATGAAGCAGGAACGCTTGCCGGCCAGCGAGCGCGCCGCCACCACCGTCTGCAGCTCGCCGTTTGTGTAATCGACGCTCACCAGCTCACCCCAGAAGACCCTGTTCGGACATCCACGCCTGAAAGTGCTCGCGATCGCGGCTGATCCTGTCCCACTCCCGGTAGAAGTCGTTGTCGCGCTCGGTGATCCCGAGCGCGTATGACGGCAGCGAGCCGCCGGGGGCAGGAGCAACGTAATCGATCACCCAGCCGGGAATCACGACCCCGCCGGGGCGGAGTTCGAGCTGGTCGACGATCCGCTCCACCGTTACCACCGATCGCTGGGCCGCGAGCACCGCCTCCTTCTGCACACCGGGGATACCCCACAGCTGCACGTTGCCGTCGCGATCGGCCTCCTGCGCGTGCACGATCGCCACCTCGGGGTTCAGCGCCGGCACGGCCGCGAGCTGCTCGCCCGTGAACGGGCAGATGACCGTCCTCACGTTGGTGCGGGTTGCCAGATCGGTGCCCTGATAGCCACGCATGACCATGAACGGCAGTCTGGATGCGCCCGCCACGTAGCGGTTGGCCATGCCCGCGTGAGAGTGCTCCTCAACCTCGATCGGCCGTGGCCAACCGTGCTCGACGGCGTCACGAAAACGGTGCAGCGAGCCGACACCCGGGTTGCCTCCATAGGAGAACACGAGCTTGCGGGCCGCACCGACGCCGATCATCTGGTCATAGAGGATGTCCGGGGTCATCCGGATCAGCTCGAGCTCCCTGCGCCCCTGGCGCAACACCTCGTGGCCGGCGGCAAACGGGATCAGATGCGTGAAACCCTCGAGCGCGACGCTCGCGCCATCCTGCACCGTCGCCTCAACAGCCTCACTCAACGAAACGATCTGAGCCACTTGCCTTCGGGCCCTCCCTTTGCGGCCACCATCCAATGCGGTTGCATGCAAAGCGTACCGTTGCACGCCGGTTAGTGTCGTGGCATGCCTATCGGTCCCGGCGAACGGGCCGCGTCAGAGCGTCGCAACCGGCTCGCCGAAGTGCTCGACCTCGGGAGCGGAGGCGAAATGCGGTCCGATCAGCTCGCGCCAGCGCCCGAACAGCTCAGACTCCCGAAAGCCCTGCATGTGGTCGTCAAGCGTGTCCCACTCGACCAGCAGCAGGTAGGTGGACGAGCGCTCGATGCCGCGCCGCAGCGTCAGGGAGCGAAACCCGGCCGCCTGCGCGATCACCCGCTTTGCCTGCTCGATCGCAGCCTCGAACGCGGGCTCAGACCCTGGTTTCACCTCGATGATCGCGCGCTCGAGAACCACCGCCGCGCCTCAGTAGAGCTCACGCCAGCTGAAGCGTGGGTCGTAGCCGAGCACGGCGCGGGCGCGGGCGATGCTGAGCAGCGTGTCAAAGCCATCCACGTCGGCTGCGACAGGCACGCCCGGGAAGACCTCGGCCATCAGCTCGCGGCTTGGGCGCTTCATCACCGTGTCGGCGGCGGCGATGATGAAGTTATTGGCGCCGGTCAGGTCCGCTTCGAGCGCGAGCCTGACGCTCTGCGCGACGTGGCTCTCGTCGACGTAGCCCCAGAGGTTCCATCTGCGCAGCTGCGGGTCGTCCCAGAAGCTCGGGAAGCGCTCGTAATCCGCGCGAACCATGACGTTTGACAGTCGCAACCCGATGATCGTCGCTGCGGCGATGCGGCTGTACTGGCGTGCCAGCTCTTCGCCGAGCACCTTCGACATCGCGTAGCTGGTCTCGGGGTACATGTGCGCCTCATCAACGGGGGCGTAGTCGGGCGGGCGGTCAAACGGCAGCCCCAGTGTCGTCTCGCTCGAGGCCCACACCACCCGCTTGATGCCCAGCGCCGCGGCCGCGGCAAACACCGCGTGGGTTGAGGTGACGTTGACGCGGAAGACCTCGGCCGGCGTCGCGTGCACGGGCGAGGGGATCGCCGCGAAGTGCACGATCGCATCGGGCCGCCGGCCCCACGCGCCGTCGCCAAGCGCCTCGAGCGCCTGTCCCTGATCGGTCAGGTCGGCCAGCAGCAGCGGCAGGGCGTCGTCGGGGCCGGATGAGGCCGGCCCGGGCCGGTGATCGACGTTGTGCACCTCGTAGCCGTGCTCCAGCAGGTCACGCGCAACAACGCCTCCCGCCTTGCCGCTGGCACCGGTCACGATCACGCGCTTGCCCATCGATCGTTTTCTATCACCAGCGGAGCGTTGAGGTGCGGCTTCGGGCCCCGAGCGTGTCACCCTGGGGGATCTCGCACACCAACTGAGATGGAGGCTGGCCATGACCATCGTCAAAATCAACGCGATAACGGTCGCGCCCGAACGTTCGGAGGAGTTCGCGCGACGCTTCGCCAGCCGCGCCGGGCGCGTCGAGCAGGCCGCCGGCTTCGAGGGCTTCGAGCTGCTCTCACCCAACGATGGGCGCGATGTGCATCTTGTCCTGACTCGCTGGCGGTCTGAGCAGGACTTCCAGGCCTGGGTGCGCAGCGCCGACTTCGGCGCCGGCCATGCCCAGCACAGGGCCGAAGGGCCGGTGGGCTCAGCCAGCGAGGTGTGGTCGTTCGACGTGCTCGAACAGATCGATCGGAGCTGAGAAGTCGTTGTCGCGCCGCCGCGCTGCGGCCACCTAGAATCTCTTCATGCTGACCGATCAGGCATCCGCGTTCCTCGCCGAGGTTCGCGCCCAGCGGCTGCCACCCATCTGGGAGGTGCCGATCGCGCAGGCCCGCGCCGACCTCGACCGTAACGCCGACGCGCTGTTCGGCGAAGCACCGCCGGTTGCGGCAATCACGGATGAGACCGCGGCGGGCGTGCCTGTCCGCATCTACAGGCCCACCGAGACCCCGACCGGCGGTGCGCTGGTCTATCTGCACGGCGGTGGCTGGGCGCTTGGCAGCCTGCGCTCACATGACATGCTGTGCAGGGCGCTCGCCGCCCACAGCGGCCAGACGGTGATCAGCGTCGACTACCGCCTCGCTCCGGAACACCCGTTCCCCGCAGCGATCGACGACGCGTGGTCGGTCACACGCTGGAGCGCGCAGCGGTGGGACCACGTCGCCGTTGGCGGTGACAGCGCCGGTGGGCAGCTGGCCGCTTCGGTCGCACTGCGAGCACGTGATGCGGGCCTTGAGCTGCGGCTGCAGGTGCTCATCTATCCGGTCACCAACCACGCCTTTGAGACCGCCTCCTACGCGGCGTTCAACGATCTGGGGGCGCTGACCCAGGCAGAGATGCGCTGGTTCTGGGGAACCTATCTCAGCGGCCCCGACCAGACGCCGGCGGTCGATCACTCGCCGCTGCAGGCCACCAGCTTCAGTGGGCTCGCTCCGGCCCTGGTGATCACCGCCGAATGCGACCCGCTCCGCGACGAGGGTGACGCCTATGCAGATCGCCTGCGTGCCGCGGGCGTGGCGACGGTGCACAGCCGCTACGCCGGTATGTTTCACGGGTTCATCCGCCTGCCCGCCCGGATCGATGAGGCAAGCGCGGCAATCGCCCAGGTGGCGGATGCCCTGCGCACCGCCTGCGGCGGTCAAAGAGCGCCCGCCTGAGCGTGCGGCAACAGCCGGCCTGACCGCCAGCCGCAGACAGACCTGGCCACCAGCACGCCGGTGGGGTCGCCGGCCGGGTCGACACCCCTACCGCAAGTGTTCCAGAATCGTTACCATCAGGCCTGATGGACGATCTTCACGCGAACGCGGAGGACCGTGGCGGCGCGAACCACAACCATGTAGACCGTCCGACCAGACGTCGACGTGTCGGCATGCGCGAGGTCGCGGAGCGGGCGGGTGTGGCGATCTCCTCCGTGTCGCGGACACTCTCCGGCCATCCCGATGTGAGCGAGGAGATGCGCGAGCAGGTGATGGCAGCGGTCGCCGAGCTCGGGTACAAGCCCGATCTGCTCGCACAGGGCCTGCGGAGCCGCATGTCGCTCTCCATCGGCTTTGTCGCTGGTGACATCTCGAACCCGCTGTCTGCCCAGATCGCCCGCGGTGCCGAGGTCAGGCTGCGCGAGAACGACTACTCGATGCTCTTGACCAACTCACTGGTCGACCCCGAGCTGGATCGTCAGAACATCGAGCTGCTGGAGCAGCGTCGGGCAGACGGGCTGATCGCGCTGCTGGTGAGCGAGACGCACGAGCCCACGCTCGCCGCGCTGGCAAACCTCACGGTGCCGCTCGTGGTCGTGGAGCGTGACCTGCCGCCGCGGATCCACGCGAGCAAGGTCGTCTCAGATCACGCCGCCGGTGTTTCCGCGGCCGTCACGCACCTGCTGGAGCTTGGGCACCGAAGGATCGCATTCGTCGGCGGCCCCGACGTCCGTCCAACGCGACAGCGCCTGGAGACGGCAGAGCGCGTATTGGCCAGCCATGGGCTCGGCCCACGAGCGCTGATCGCCCGCAACGGCCTGTTTTCAGAACAACACGGCGCACGGGCGACCGCCGAGATGCTGGACCTGGCCGAGCCGCCGACCGCGTTGATCGCCGGAAGCAACCAGATCATGGCCGGAGCGCTGCAGGTGATCAGCGAGCGAGGTTTGGAGCTCGGCCAAGAGCTTTCCTTCGTCGGCTACGACGACATCGCCGTGGCAAAGGTCTACAGACCGCCGATCAGCGTTGTCGAGCGGGATCTGGTGGCGATCGGCGAGGTGGCAGCAGAGCTGCTGCTCACCCACGTCCGCGACCACAACACCGAGCCGCAGGAGGTTGTCCTGCCCACACGCTATATCCCACGCGGTAGCTGCGGCCCGGCCCCGGAGCACTAGACCGAAGTTACCCCCGGTGATGCGGCGAGATCTGGCTTATTTGCTGGGAGCGCGAGGGTTTTGGGGTGTTGGGGTTGTGTCTACTTGATCACGACTGGGGCGTTCGTGGTGAGCTTGAGCGCCTGGGCTTGGAGTGCTGTGGGCTGGGTCAGCTTCTCGAACGTGTCGGTCCGGCCGGCGAGTCGGGTG
>JAJZID010000004.1 GCA_021810705.1 Actinomycetes bacterium | reverse complement strand
ATCACCGTTGACGGCGCCGGCCGCGTGTCGCTCGATCGTGGTCGCTGCATCCTCTGTGGCGAGTGCGTCCGCGCGCTGCCCTCAGTGTTCGCGTTCGCCTCCGTGTATGAGACCGCCGCACGCTCGCCGCAGGCGCTGCTCGCCGGCCCGGGCGCTGACCGCGCCGCCGCCGAGCCGGACCGCGGAGCGCTCGCAGACCAGGCCGGGATGCTGCGCCGCTCGGTCCATGTGCGCCACATCGACTGCGGCTCCGACGGGGCTGAGGAGTGGGAGATCCAGGCGCTCTGGAACCCCTACTACGACATCCAGCGCCTCGGCTTCTTCCTCACCAACTCGCCAAGGCACGCCGACGTGCTGCTTGTGACCGGGCCGGTCACCGGCCCGATGCGCGCGCCGCTCGAGCGCACCTGGGAGGTGATGCCGCACCCCAAAGCACTGGTGGCGGTCGGCACCGACGCGTGCGGCGGCGGGCTGCATAGCTGGGGCGGGGTCGACCAAGTACTGCCGGTCGATGTCTACGTGCCGGGGTCGCCGCCCGCTCCGATCGCGATCATGGACGGGTTGCTGATCGCGGTCGGGCTGCTCAAGCCTGACGGGAAGCTGGCACCATGAGTGTTCTGTACGCGATCGCGATGGGCGCGCTCGCGTTGGCGGTGCCATTGGCGTGGCTCGGGCCGCCGCGCTGGCGCGAACGCCTCGGCGCCTCGTCCTCGGCGCTCGGCTGCGTGCTGCTCGTGATCGTCGGCATCGCCGCCGCGATCGGCAGCAGCGAGCCGGTCGTGAACCTCGGCGCCTGGCTCGGGTTCGGTCACAGCGCCCTGCGGGCAGACGGGCTTGCCGGCATCTTTCTGGCGCTCACCGGGGTCACCGGCGCCGCGGTCTCGCTCGCCTACGCAGAGTTGCCGGCAGGCCGCTGGCACACGACCCTCGCCAGCGGGCTCGTGCTGTTCATCGCGGTCGCGATCGGCTCCGACAACGGATTCCTGTTCTTCCTCGCGTGGGAGGCGATCACGCTCTGCGTGTACCTCATCGCAAGCGCCAGCAAGACCCGCGAGGATCTCCTCGGCGGCTACCTCACCGGCGGGCTGGCGAAGCTCGGTGGCGCCGCGTTGCTTGCCGCGTTCGGACTGTTGTACGCGCACACGGGCAGCTTCTCGCTGGAGGCGTGGCGCCACGCCCAGCTCTCGGCCGGCACCCGCGACGTGCTGTTCGCGCTGTTCCTCACCTGCTTCGCGACCAAGGTCGGCGTGCTGCCGCTGCAGGGCGGGCTGCCCGCCGGCTATGGCTCGGCGCCCCGGCTCGGGGCGGCATCCCTGTCGGTCGCGCTGTGTGCGGGGTTCTATGGGCTCTGGCGCTTCGAGTTCGACGTGCTCGGCCCGCTACCGGTCGGTTGCGGTGACGCGCTGCTGATCGTCGCCGCGGTGACCGCGGTGACCGGGATCACCTACGCGCTGGCCCAGGACGACCTGCGCAGGTTCCTGGGCTACTCGACCGTCGAACACGCCGGCGTCGCACTGGTCGGCTTCGCGGTGGCGTTGCTCGGACACGCGGCGCACCAGCCGAAGCTCGCCGCCGCCGGGCTGCTCGCCAGCACGCTGCACGTCTGCGCGCACAACCTCTCAAAGACGCTGGCGCTGATCAGCATCGACCGCGTCAGCTACACCAGCGGCGAGCGGACGATCGACCCGCTCGGCGGGCTCTCCCGCCGCATGCCGTTCAGCGCTGTGTCGCTGGGGCTGGCGACGCTGACCCTGGCGGCGATCCCGCCGCTGGGCGGGTTCGTCAGCGAGTGGTTCACCTTTCAGGCGCTGCTGCAGGCCTTCCGGATGCCGACGCTGCTCTCCAGGCTGCTCTGCGCGCTCGCCGCGGCGACGCTCGCGCTGACCGCGGGGTTCGGTCTGCTCGCCTTCGCGAAGTACTACAGCTTCATCTTCCTGGGCGGCGCGCGCGAGCGGCTCTCGCACCTGCGCGAGCCCTCGCGCTGGCCGCTGGGGGCCGGTGCGCTGGCGGTCATCGTCCTGTTCCTCGGCACCGTGGCGCCGTGGGAGATCCACGCGATCGGGTCGGGCCTGCGGCCGTTAATCGGCTTCAACCTCGCCGCCACCACGATCAGCCGCCCGCTGGTGCTGACCCCGGTGTTCTCAGGCTTTGCGGTGCTCGACCCGACCTGGCTCAGCCTGGTGCTGCCCGTCTACGCGGTGCTCGCGGCCCTGATCGCCTTTGGCGGCGACCGCCGTCGGCGCGTGCGGCGGGCGCCGGTGTGGGTCACCGGCAGCGGCGCCCGGCTCGCCGCGGTTCAGTACCGGCCGTCGGCTTACTCGAACCCGATGCGCGTGATCCTGCGCGGCCCGCTCGGCTTCCGCAGCCGGCTGCGGCCCGCGGGCGAGGACGAGGCGATTGAGTCCTACGTGCTCGAGACGCGCGTCGTGCTGGCGATCGACCGCTTCCTGTACCGGCCTGCCACTACCCTGGCTCTGCGCGTGGCCGCGCTCGTGCGCGCCACCCAGTCCGGGCGTCTGTCCGCCTACCTTCTGTACATGCTCGTCGCATTGCTGGCTGCCCTGTCCCTAATCCCCATCCTGCACTGATGTTTCAACGAATCCTGCTTGCCTGGGACGGCTCCGAGGTCGCGCTGCGCGCCTTTGATGCCGCCATCGATCTCACCCGCCGCTACGACGCCGAGCTCGTCGCCGTCTCGGTCGCCTACTCCCCCGCGCATGCGGAGACCGCCGCCGACCGCGAGGAGACAGCGCAAGCCGCACACCGCTACCTCAGCCAATCGTTTGAAGAGGTCGCCGACAGAGCACGTCGCGCCGGCGTGCAGGTCAGCCACGAGATCATCCAGGGCGAGGATCCCGCGCGGGCGCTGCTCGAGCACTGCCACGCGCACGGGTTTGACCTGATCGTCGCGGGCCACCATCGCTCAGGCCGCGCCGGCCGGCTGCTGCTCAAGGGCGTTGCCCCGCAGTTGATCGAGGACGGCGCACCAATCCTCGTGGTCAGCGACGGCTCACGATGACCGGCTTGCGAGAGAGGCTTCAGACGGCTACTCACGACGCTGAGATGAGACGCCGGTCGAAGACGCCCGAGCAGATCGAAGAGACACGTCGCCGAATCATGCGTATCTGCCTGACCACTGCGCTCGGCTGCGCCGTGATCGGCATCGTCTTCAGACTCACTGCCAATTACACGCTGCGGGAGATGTCTCTCTTCCTGTTTGGCTGGGCCGCAGGGTGCGTGGCCGCATACCTGAACACTCGCGTCCAAAGGCTGGTCCAACGTGCCCGCCGATCTGATAACAGCTGAGCATGCGGCGGTTCGATCGGCAGGAGCTCGCGGCGATCTTCGCCGGAGGCGCGATTGGTGCGATCGCGCGGGTCTGGCTCAGCCAGCGCTACACCCAAGGCGACACGTCGTGGCCGTGGACGATCTTCGCGATCAACATCAGCGGCTCGTTCGCGCTCGCCTATTTCGCCACACGCCTGCAGGAGCGGCTGCCACAGTCCACCTACCGTCGGCCGGCTCTAGGTACCGGCCTGTGCGGCGCCTACACCACGTTCTCGACGATGGAGGTCGAGATCCTCAAGATGGTCGAGGGCGGCCGCTACGGCCTTGCCGTCGCCTACGGCGTCGCGAGCATCGCGGCTGGTCTGTTGTCGATCTGGTTGGCCACGACGATCGTGCGGAGGGCTCGGCTCGCATGACGTTCTGGCTGTGGCTCGCGATTGCCGGGATCGGCGGTGTCGGCGCGATCGCCCGGTTCGTCGTCGACGCCCGGATCGCCGACCGTGTCGGCCGCGACTTTCCGCTCGGGACGCTCGCGATCAACCTCACCGGGGCGTTCCTGCTCGGCGTGCTGGTCGGCGTAGGTGCAGGAGGCAATCTGTACCTACTCGCCGGCACGGCAACGCTCGGCACCTACACGACGTTCTCAACCTGGATGCTCGAGACCTACCGCCTCGCCGAAGACGCGGAATTCCGTCCGGCGATCCTCAATGCCGTGATCAGTCTGCTGCTCGGGTTCGGAGCGGCGCTGCTCGGCCGCACGATCGGACTACACCTATGAACGACGACTGCCTCAAGCTCACGACCTATTTCGGTGAGCGCGACCGCACCGAAGACGGTCTGCTCGCGGACGAGTTGATGAATATCTACGGCGGCCACCGTCTGGCGGCGAGCATCATGCTGCGCGGCGCCGAAGGGTTCGGTCGCCTGCACCACCTCCACACCGACCGGCAGCTCACCTCTTCAGAGGATCTGCCGGTCGTCTCAATCGCCGTCGACGAGCGAGCACGGATCGAATCGATGCTCGAACTGCTGCTGCAGGTCAAACGCCGGGGCCTGATCACGCTCGAACGCGCCCGCCTGCTCTCAGGCGAGATCGGCCAGGTGCAGCTACCTGAAGAGCTCGGCGAAGCGACGAAGCTCACGATCTACATCGGCCGGCAGCAGCGCGTCTACCGAACACCGGCATTCGTGGCGATCTGCGACCTGCTCTACCGGCACGGGATCGCCGGCGCGAGCGTGCTGCTCGGCGTCGACGGAACCCGCAGCGGCCGGCGCTTCCGCGCGAAATTCTTCGGGCGCAACGCCGACGTTCCGATGATGGTCATCGCCGTCGGCGCCGGCGACAAGATCGCCGCCGTACTGCCCGAGCTCGGTGGGCTGCTGCACGAGCCGCTGATGACGCTCGAGCGCGTGCGTGTCTGCAAGCGCGACGGTGAGCTACTCGCCGAGCCGCATGAGCTGCCCGGCACCGACGAGCACGGGATGGCGATGTGGCAGAAGCTGATGATCTACACCTCCCACAGCGCCAGCCAGCATGGCCGTCCGCTGCACCTCGAGATCGTCCACCGCCTCCAGCGCGAGACCGAGGCGGCCGGCGCGACCGTCCTGCGCGGTATCTGGGGCTTCCACGGCGATCACGCACCACACGGTGACCGGGTCTTTCAGGTTCGACGTCACGTACCGGTCTGCACGATCGTCATCGACCGGCCCGACCGTATCGCCCACTCCTTTCAAATCATCGACGAGATCACCTCCGAGCACGGTCTCGTCACCAGCGAGATGGTGCCGGCAGCACAGGCGATGAGCGAATCCGAAACGCGCGGCGGTCTACGCCTCGCCAGACACCAGTTTTGACTCGGGAACGAACCCGATCGCAGACAGGAGGCGAAGCACGATGAGAGCGCAAGAGCTCCAAACGGCGCTCGAAGCGTTGCCGGCCGAACTTATCCAGCGGCTCACAGACCGGCTCGAGGCCGACCCAGACATGCGCGTGACGGTCGGGCACTGGCACCGCTGCCCGATGACCATCGCCGGAGTCGATCGCTTTGAGATCGTCGAGGACGGCCCCGAGCATCGTTTCGCGAGCGCGTGGGACCGCTACGCATCCGCGGCCTCGCGACTCACGTGGCGACACTTTCCGGTCATCTCCGCGAGCGCAGCCAAAGCGGACGTGCAGACGTTGCTGCGGCTTGCCAATGCGACATTGGCCGCCCGCTCCGGCACCCGCCTGCCCGCCGACGAGCCTGTGGCAGCCAAATAGGCACGATTGCCTGCCGGCATACGTGGCAGGCCTGTTGGAGGCTGGGATTCGCTGTTGCCCCGCGGGGCGTTTAGGCGGCGAAGGTTTGGCGGTAGAGGTCCGCGCCGTAACTGGTGGGCAGCGGCCCGGCCTCTTGGAGTTGGAAGGAGCGCGTGCCTGCGTTGTCGCGGTCGGCTCGTAGGAACAAGGTCGTGTCCGGGTGCTGGCGGTGGAAGCGGGAGGCGAGCTCGTAGAGGTGGGTGACGAATACGACGGTGTTGCCGTTGTCGGTCATGGCGCGGATGACTTCGGTGGCGATCTCTGATCCTTCGCGTTCGTTGGTGGCGGCAAACGATTCGTTGCACAGCAGGAGATCGCCTGCGGTGATCGCCTTCGCCAGATGGCTCATGCGCGCGAGTTCCTCGTCGAACTTGCCGCTCACCATGCTCGCGTCCTCCTCACGTTTGTAGTGCGTGAACACACCGCCGACGATCTCGGCCGCGTATTGGTCGGCGGCGACGAACATTCCGGCCTGCATCATCAGCTGCGCCAGCCCGAGGCTGCGCAGGAACGTTGACTTGCCGCCCTGGTTGGCGCCGGTGACGATGATCAGCGGCTTGCCGTCGGCTCGCAGATCGTTGCTCTGCACGCGCGCCTCGATGCGCAGCGAGAGGCACGGGTCGTAGAGACCACGCGCGTTGCGGGTCAGGCGGCCGGGCTCGTGCGGGTCTGGCATCGACAGCGGCTCGCCCTTGGCGGACAGCTGCTCGTGTAGGTGCAGGCAGCCGACGTAGAACCCGAGTTCGACGCGAAGCGCCGTGAAGAAGGCGGTGACGTGGTCGGCTGATTGGCCGACGGCATTGGCGACGAGCGCGAGCACGCGGTCGCGCAGCGCGCCCATCGCCTGGCTGCCGGCATCGTCACGCGGCGGGATCGTCCAGCTAAACGATGGTCGTCCGATCGACTGGGGCAGGAACCGCAGGAGTCGGTGGCTGCGGCGTGGCGAGCGAAGCACGTAGTCGACGCCCTGCCCGAGCTTGCCCAGGCGGGCGGTCGCGACCACGCCGTCACGGAAGCGGAGTGTCCGCAGATGTTCGGCGATCTCGCGGAAGTAATCGTCGTCGAGCTCGGTGCGGATCGTCTCAAAGAACCTGACAAACCCTTCGGACCGAAACCCGCTGGCGTTGTGTTCGGCGAGCTGCCGCAGCCGCTTGAGCGCGTTGGTGTGAAGCTCGAGCACGTTGATCGAGCGGCGGACGAGCGCCTCGCCGCGGTTGCTGTACATCCCCCGATAGATCTGCCTCTCATCAGCGACGGCTTGTACCGCGAGCGCGTAGATCTCCCTGACGACGCCGGGGTTTGCGAGGCAGTCCGCGAGCACCGCCTGGCGGTAACGAATCTGCTCGGGGGCGTCGAGGCCGTCCAAGATCGCGGTGCTAGCCGAGTCCCAGACGACCTCGTCGCCTTGCGCCATCGCCTGCCACAGCGTGTTGAGCTCAAGGTCGGCGATCAAGTCCTCCTCCCCGACGCGGGGTGTGCGCTCGGCGCGGAAGTCGCCATCGGCGAACATCAGGCGTGCCCTCACTGTTGGCCTCGCTCGATCAGCTGCTCGTAGGTCAGACCGTATTTCTCGGCCAGCGCGCGGGCGTATGCGCGCCCGTCGGCCGGACGACGCACGATCTTGTATGTCCGCACCGCGGGATCGGCGGGGTCGACGCCGGTGACCATGCTTACCGTCTTGTCGTTGAAGGTCGCGAGCTCGTCGAGGAACGTGACGCACACGCACAAGGCGTCAAGGTCGCTGATGCGCGCGAGGATCTCGCGGCTGAGGAACAGCGCGTCCTGCGCGGTCGTCGAGTTGAACATCTCGTTGAGGATGAACAGGCTGTTGGGCGTGGCGACGTCCAGCGCGTCGCGCAGCCGGTTGAGTTCGTCCTGGAGCTTGCCCGAGAGCGTCGCGATGTCCTCGCGGCGTTCAAAGCGCGTGAAAATCTCATCGCACATGAAAACGCGCGTGTCGCGTCCGGGGATCGCGCACCCGAGCTTGGCGAGGTAGTGGAGCTGCCCGACCGTGCGCGCGAGCGTCGTCTTACCGCCATTGTTGGGCCCCGTTACGACTAGAGTCCGCTCTGCGCCGCCCAAACACACGTCGTTGCAGATCACCTTGGCGTTCTCGCGCACCCGCTGCGCAGCGAGCGCGAGATCGAACGTGTCGAGCGCCTGCATCGACTTGTCCTCGGCAGATACCTGCGGGTAGCTGAGGCTGAGGCCCGCTTCCCGCAGCGGCCGGATGTAGTCGAGGTACCCGAGGTAGAACTCCAGCTCCCGGTCGAACACCGCGACCGTGTGATCCAGATAGTCGGCATGCTGCCGGCAGAACGCGTCCAGCCGGGCGAACAGCTCGGGGTAGACCTTGGCGACGAGGTGCAGCACCCCGATCGCCGAGTAGGTCTCCCACTCGTCGAACTTCGGCAGGTAGCTGCGACCGGTGCCCTGCTGGAATCGCTCGAAGGTGCCGCTGACCTGCGCGCTGTAATCCGGTTGCTCCTCGTCGTATGGGCCGACGGTGATCCGCGACCCCTTGAGCAGGAAGGAGTAGCGCACCTGGTCAAGCTCCGCATCCAGGCCCCGCGCCTGGTCGCGAAGCGTGCGAAACGCGTCACCAGACAAGTAGCCGGCCAGATAGCCGTTCAGCCCCCTGAACCCGCGCGCCCGCACCCCGGCCGTGTCGAGATCTGCGGAGAGTCGCTCGACCGCGTCGCAGTAGGCAAGGACGGTGTTCAGGAAGACGCGGGCGCGGTGGTAGTGGCCGAAGTCGCCGTGCTCCTCGCGCATCGCGCGCTGCTGCGAGCGATAGTGCGCCACCAGCTCCTGCTGAGCGAAGCGGGTCGCGAGCTCGTGAATCTCGGGTCGCTCCAGATCCTCAAAGATCTCCTGGCGAAAGCGGACCGTGTCCAGATCCTCCAGCGGCGTGCGGAAGAACGGAGCGAGTTCGTACGGCCCCGTGCGCGCCACGATCGCCCCAACCACCTGGTCGAGATTAAGGTCACCGAAGAAGTCGGGCTCCTCACGCTGCTCCAACGCGGAGTCTGCCGCCACGCCGCCGAACAGGATGCTGCGAAACAGCGGGCGCCCCGCGTCGTTGGGTCCTGTTCCAGGCGCGGCAACGTCGGCCTTCGCATGCGCGGGACCACCGGGTCGCGGACTCGACGGCTGGGATACGTTGGCGGCTGACATCGCGATGGCTTCCTCGAATCCCGCGTTGCGGGGGTCGTTGGTAGAAGCCATCAGCGCCCGTGGGCGCAATCGAAGGCGAGCCTCATCGCCTCTGCTCATCCGAGGATACCCACTGTCGCGTAGACGAGGCGTCATTCCTGCGTACTGTGCGCCGCTCTACCTGTAATAAGTGTGACGATCGCCGTCAAATGGGGTATCGTTTCTGGCGAAGCGATGAGGCTCGCTGGAGGTGCGCAAGCATCCTCGAACCGCGTTCCGCTGATGGCCTCTACCTGTAGCTCTTCATTGAGTCAGGAGGCCACATCGCGGAAACAGCTTGTTGATCTCTAAATCCTCGCCGACGACGTGTCAAATGCGCCGCCGCCGCGGAGCAAGGCACTGTCCTAACGGTGCCATATCTGAGCGTGTCAGCACCGCGGGCAGCCGCGGTGTCACTCCCGCGCGGACTAAACACACCCATAAGGAGGAGAGACAATGGCCACAATTGCGCACGGAGACGATGGCCCCCGACAGCAAGTGGCGCCCGCCGCTGCAGGACCCAACCCGTTAGCCGACCCAGGGCCATGGGCTGTCACCGCGTTCGCGACGACGTCGTTCATCCTCGGTCTGTACAACACGCACCTACTCGGCAGTGGAAGCCTGCCGATCGTGTTCCCGTTTGCGTTCTTCTACGGGGGCCTGATCCAGATCATTGTCGGCGTGCTCGAAGTCGGGCGCCGCAATCTGTTCGGCGCCGTCGTATTCGGCACGTACGGCCCGTTCTGGGTCATATACGGGGCGATTGAGATCTGGTTCGCGAAACTCGCCACGCCAGCGTCGGTCGGATCCGGGGTCTCAGCGTTCCTGGCGATGTTTGCGGTCGTGACGTTCTTCTTCATCATCGCTTCGCTGCGGACCGACATGGTGCTCGTCGCGATCTTCGTGCTGATCTTCATCGGGCTGTCGTTCCTCGCCATCAACGCCGAAACAGGCGTGGTGTTCTGGCAGAAGGCCGGCGGTTGGGTCACGCTCGCGTTTGCGGTGATCGCCTGGTACCACGCCGCCGGGGACATGATCAATTTCACGTTCAAGCGTGCGGTGGTGCCACTCGGAAAGATCACCGGGTAATCGGAGGGTCTAAAAGTCACGTCACCCGTCATTGAATGGCTTCGGGCTGCCGCTCACGGTCGACACGCCTGAGCGGCAGCCCGAAGGAGAGGAGGCCAACCATGGCCAACGCGGCACGCAACACAGATGAGCAAGACCAATACTCGGAGAACGACATCGCCGTTCACTGGCGAGAAGAAGACACGGTCGCGCCCCCACCTGGGTTTGCAAGACACGCAAACGCAAACGATCCAGAGATCATTGAACGCTTCGCGGAAGATCACTTCCCACAGTGCTTCGAGGAGTACGCCGAGCTGCTGTCCTGGGACCGCAAATGGGATACCACCCTCGAGGACAGCAACCCGCCGTTCTTCAAATGGTGGGTCGGGGGCCGCCTGAACGCCTGCGTGAACTGCGTCGACCGGCACCTAGAAGCACGCGGGGACAAAACCGCCTTGATCTGGGTCCCCGAACGCGAAGAGGAGCAGCTCGAACCGATCACCTACGCCGACCTATACAGGCGGGTGAACGAATTCGCCGCGCTGCTGTTGGACTTCGGTGTTAGGTCCGGAGACCGGGTCACGCTGCATCTGCCGATGGTGCCAGCGCTCCCGATCGCGATGCTCGCATGCGCCCGGATCGGAGCGATCCATTCGGTTGTGTTCGCGGGCTTCAGCGGCGCAGCTTGCGGCCACCGAATGGCAGACGCCGGTAGCACCGTGCTGGTAACGATGGATAGCTATTACCGCGGCGGTGCGCTGATCGACCACAAAAGCAAGGCCGACGAAGCGATCGCCGAGGCACAAAAGGCCGGCGGTCACGTGGAGACGGTGCTGATTTGGCAACGCATCAGCGAAGAGATCCACACCGAAAGTCCAACTGTGCCCGGCAGGGACCACTTCGTCGCGGACTTGCTCCCGAGATACGCCGATGAGGAGATCAAACCTGCCGCCATGCGAGCTGACGACACCCTGTTCATCATGTACACCAGCGGCACCACCGGCCGGCCAAAGGGCGCTCAGCACTCGATCGGTGGCTACCTGTCCTACGTCGCCGGGACGTCCAAGTACTACCTCGACATCCACCCCGACGACACCTACTGGTGCTTCGCCGACATCGGCTGGATCACCGGGCACTCCTACATCGTCTACGGCCCTCTCGCGCTCGGAACCACAAGCGTCATGTACGAAGGAGCGCCCACCTACCCGAACGCGGGTCGCCCGTGGAAGATCGCACAGGATCTTGGAGTCAACATCTTTCACACGGCCCCCACAACCATCCGGATGCTGCGCAAGCTCGGACCCGACGAGCCCGCCAAACACAACTATCGCTTCAAGTCGATGACGACGGTCGGTGAGCCGATCGAACCGGACGTATGGCGCTGGTATCACGACGTGGTCGGCAAGGGCGAAGCGGCGATCACCGACACCTGGTGGATGACCGAAACCGGCGGCTTCATGGGCGCGACCCTCCCGGCGCTGCAACCGATGAAGCCGGGGAGCTGCGGACCCGCCGCCCTCGGCATCTACGGCGTGATCCTGGACGAGAACGGCGACGTCGTGCCGAAAGGATCCGGAAAGGCCGGGAACATCTGCATCCGCAACCCGTGGCCGGGCCGCATGCTGAACGTCTGGGGGCAGGATCAGCGGTTCATCGACACCTACTACGCCCGGTACAACCGCGACCCGAACAGCAAGGACTGGCGTGACTGGCCGTTCCTCTGCGGCGACGGAGCCGTGCAAGCACAGGACGGCTACTTCCGGATCCTGGGACGGATCGACGACGTCATCAACGTGGCCGGGCACCGCCTCGGTACCAAGGAACTCGAGTCCGCCGCGATCCAGGTGGACGAGGTCGCGGAAGCCGCTGCCGTACCCGTAGTCGATGACGTACGCGGCAAGGTCGTAGAGATGTACGTAGCGCTGAAGCAGGGCGTGGAGCCCTCCGACGCCATCTCGCAGAAGGTGAGCGCGATGATCGAGCGAGAGATCGGAAAAATCGCCCGGCCCAAGAACGTCTGGCTCGTCCCAGACATGCCTAAGACGCGTTCCGGAAAGATCATGCGGCGCGTCATCGCGGGCATCTCAAACTTCGCCGAAGTCGGCGACGTCAGCACGCTCGCTAACCCCGAGATCGTCGATCAGATTCGCACCCAGGTACAAGCAGAGAAGCGCGCTCGCGGCGAGATGCCCGAAAAACTATCGGCCACAGACAAGCAAGAGATCGCAACCTTCGGAAAGGACTCCGAGTAACCCACTGAACTGTTCAAGGAGGCCGACCATCCAGCAGTGTCGCTGCGTTGCGGAACCGCGCTGAACTCAAATCGGACTCATCCAGCCAAGAAGCAATACCAACGGCTACCACGCCTGCAAGCCGGCCTTACACAAAGCCCGCCTCTACGGGAGATGGAATGGGGACCGAGCGCGGCGACCGGGAGGCGCGAGCGGCCGGCAACCAACCGCAGATACGTGCTGCGCCGACCAAGGAACCAGATGCCGGAAACCACCCTATACACCCTGCAGTCAAGGCTTGACAACGTCACCGCGGACACGGTCGATTCGACCGGATTGTTCCGCAGGTGGTTCTCGACGACCTCTCGGTTCAACGCGTCCAGGGAGCAGGGCAAGTGAGCCTCAGCGCAGAAGACTCTCTCGCGATTCTGCAGCTCGTCACCGAGGCTGACGAATGCGCTTCCGCCCGAGACGCGGAGGGATACGTCGAGCTGTTCACCGAGGACGGCGTCATGACCGACTCGACGGGCACCGCCGCTGGTCGGGCGGAGCTCGCCGCGACCGTGGCGTACGCGTGGTTTGAGGAACCGTCCGGAACCTTGCACTTGACGCTAAACCCCACGATCGACGACAGCGAGGAGGACCCGACCGTCCACAGCGTGATGCTGGTCGTCCTCCCCAACGGGCCGCCACGAATACTGCATGTCGCGAGAATCCGTCAGACGATGCGATGCACTCCCGACGGTTGGCGAATCGCGGTGAGGGAGACCCTCAACGGCGCAGGCTGAAGCGACGTTGAGGGCCGGCATCAACGCGGCAGCGGGGATTTGGCGTCCTGTCACTCGACAATGGCCCAACTCCGGAACCGCGGCGGGCGGCAATGGGGAGAGCGGAGCTTATGCGAGGGGAGACCGGAGGCGCGCTCACCGCAGATGCCCCAACTGCTCGGTAGGTGGTCATCGACCCAACTCGGGTGCTGGCGAGATCTCGCTCTGGGTGATCTGTCGTGCTTGCGCATCCATGAGGTCATGGTGGGTCCGCGCGGCGATCGCTTTCGCCCGTGCGGATGCGGCTGCGGCGCGGCGGCGGTGAGACGTCTGTTCGATGCTTTGCGCTGAGTCGCCTACAGGCTCCGAGGACCAGATGCCCCAGCGGTCGCGGTAGGCAACTACGATCCGGGCCTGGCGCAGCCACTGAACGCGTGCGCCCTCGTCGACCGGCGGCGTGCCGAGCTGCTGCAGCCAGCCGGCCTGTGTTCCGAGCGCCGCTTGTAGGAGCGCCGTTGCCCGGCTTTCCATTGCATCCGCCCGCTCCTCGAGTGCTTGTCGTAGGTCTAGATCGTCCACGCGTTGCGCGCGCGGGATGAGCCCGACGATCAGCTGGGGAGGCAAGCGATGGCGGCTCGCGCCTTTCTCCACCCACGCGTCCACGCGCCAGTGCAGAACCGCAGCGATGTCATCAGCATCGGCGAGCGCGCGTGCTCTGACTAGCTGCGGCAGGGCACGGTCAATGTCAAGGCCGCGGGCTTCGGCGTCTTGAAGGGCCGCCACGAGCGGGCCGTAAGCGTCGGACCTGATCGCTTGCTGGGCCTGGTCGCCGGTGAGTCCGATGCTCTTGACGAGGGTTTCCCAGCGGTTGGCTTGGGCGGCTCGTGCGATCGTGAGGTACTCAGCGTGTAGTCGTGCGAGCGATTCTGCGCTGTCCCAGCTGGCCGTGATCTGTGCGTGCGCGGCCACGGCGGCGCCCTGATTGGCGAGCACGCCGGAGAGGACAGCGTGTGCGGTTTCCTCTTCGATGGCGCCGCCATGACCGCTCGCCGGGTCCGGGTCGTAGGCGACGTCGACGTAAAGCCGGTTGCTGTTGCGGCCTCGGGTGACGGCCACGTAGAGCGCCTCGCGGCTGCTGCCGGAGGCGATCATTGCGTGTGCGGTGTCGACCGTTCTTCCTTGCGCACGGTGGGCGGTGGTGGCGTAGGCGAGCTCGACATGCTCGGCTACATAGGCTGCCGGTAGTTCGACCTTTCCCCGGCCGCTGGCACGTTTCACCGCCAGGCCACCGTCGGGATGTGTGGCGGTCACGGTCCAGCGGTCTCCGTTCTTGACCCAGCCGCGTCGGGTGCTGATGCGTCTTTCGTTCTGTCGGGTTACGACCTCATCGCCGACGCCGGCGCGCTGGTCGCCGCTGAGCTCGACGCCGTTGGCGAGGACGTGCCCGGCGGCTACTCGGTCGGCGCGCGCGCGACGGTTGAGTTCGGCGACCGTCTCGCCGTTCTCGGCGATCATGAGGGATGTCAGCCCGGCGTCTACGTCCTCTTTCCAGCGTCCGTACAGCTCGGCGATCAGTTCCTCGCGGGTGCCGGAGCTGATCCTGCCGTGAGCGTCGTAGACCTCGATCACGTCGTCTTGTCCGCGGCGGAGCCGCAGTGAGGCGTCCTTTTCCCAGTCGTTGGTGAACCTGCGTACGTCCTCCAGTTCGGCGATGTGCGTGCCGCGGTCGTGGATCAGTGCGCGGAACATGCCGCCGGCTTCGACCCCGGAGAGCTGGTGCTGGTCGCCGACGAGCAGCACCTTGGCGCCGGCGGCTTCGGCGGCGCTTGTTAGCTCCTCGAGGGCGAAGGTGCCGGCGAGCGAAGCTTCGTCGACGATCACGATCTGGCCGGGCTTGAGCGACCATCGGTCGAGCGCGACCCGTAGCTCGCGTTGCCGAGCACCGTTGGTGGCGGTGGCATGACGCGGATGTGACGTGTCGGTTGAGGCAGATGCGAGTGCGGCGAGTTCGTGTTCGCGTTGGTCGTTGCGGCGGTGCTCGAACAGCCATTTGGAGGTGTTCTCGGCGTCGATTCCGAGTTCGTGGGCGAGCACCTCCGCGGCCGCTGCCGAGGGCGCGAGACCGAGCACCGACCCGGCTCCGTGTTCACGCTCCCAGGCGGCCCGCAGGCCCGCCATCGTCGTGCTCTTCCCGGTCCCGGCGGGACCGATCAGTAGGTCGAGCTGGCGACCGCTGGTGACGATCTGCTGTACCGCGACTGCCTGGTCGACGCTGAGGCCGTAGTCGCGGCCGGGAAGGTTCTTGGCAGCGACGTCGGCCACGGTCGCGACGGGCACGGTCGGCGCGCCGGTGCTGCGCCCGGCGTCAAGCAGTCGCTGTTCGGCGTCCAGCAGCGTCTCGGTGGTGTAGAGCAGCTGGTCGGCGGGGCGCAGCATCGTGGTCCCGTCGGCTCGCCGGTAGCGGTGCGGGACGTGGTGCAGCTCGGGTGCTGAGACCATCACGGTCTCTTGGAGCGCGATGTCGACTGCGCGCTCGGCGACGGCGAGGCGTTCGGTGTGATCGGCGAAGCGGACTCCACGGAGCTGGCGGTGAACCTCCGCGAGCAGGTTCGCGCGGGTGAATGTCGCGCGCCGTTCGGTGCTGTGATCGCGTGCGAGCGTGGCGAGGTCGGCGAGGATCTCCTGCCCGAGATCGGCGGCTCGTAGCGGCGGCAGGTCGCTGCGGTGTTTGAGGGACTGCACCCACGCCTCGGTCTCGCCGACCATCGGGGTCGCACGCGCCCGCCAGTCCAACGACATTTCCGCAAGGCTGCGGGGTCGCTTCTGATGGCGGGTTCGGAGGTTCGCCTGCTGCGCGATCCGGCGGCGCTGGACCGGTGAGGGCAGATGCCCGTTGCGCTCCAGGAACGCCTTGGTCAGCTTGTCCTCGACGAGGTCCATCTCGCCGCGGCGCTGGGAGAACTCGGTCAGGAGCTGCTCGCCGACACCCTGGATCTCGACCTTGAGTTGCCCGCCGCGGGTCTCCATCCGCTGCCACCCAACGCCGAGCTGGTCGGTCAGAAGATCCTCCAGCACGCCGTCGAAGACTTCCGAGAGCGCTACGACCTGCTTGTAGAGGCCACGGCTATCGAGCGTCCGCCAGGCCCCGTCAGACCGGGAACGCGCGCGGTTCCAAACGATGACGTGATCGTGGAGCTGAGGATCGCCGGAGCGGCTGTCGTAGTGCGTAAAAGCAGCGGCGATGATCCCGTCGAGCTCCTCCTGAAGGATGCCGTTGGTGCCGGAGCGGGAGTGGAAGGTGTTCGCCTCCGCGTACTTCAGGGTGATGGCGATTGCCTGCCGATGGCATTCATACATCGCCGCCTGCGTCTCCCGATCCGCCAGCGCCCACGCCACGCTGACGGACTTCTGCGGCGAGAACGTGAGATCAAACGCCGCGACCGGCGGCCTGAACCTCTCCGTTCTGGCGCGTTCCTGGGCCTCGATCTCAAGCGCCTGCACCGTCCGGGCGGTCTCATCCAGGGAGTCTGAGAGGCGTGCGACGCGCCGGGCGATCCGTGTCTGAAGCGGCTCTGGCTCTGCGTTTGGCTTACGGCCGCAGGCCTCACCGGAAACGGGGTCAACGCAGACGCCGAGCATGTTGTAGAGCTGCTCGGGGGTGACCTGGCTACCGGATCGGACGCCGCGGCCGTCGTCCAGACCGCCGAGACCGGCGCCCATCCACACGCCGGGAGGGGTGCCGGTTGCCTCGTAATAGCGGGTCAGGGGCGTCTCCTTCGGCGCTGGCCCGTCGCCGACGGCGATCGACTCGGTGAGGTACTTGTAGCCCGATCCGAGCGTCAATCTACGGATCGTCAACACACCTCTATGGGCCTGCTGGTCCGCTGCCACCCGACTCAGGCTGGACGGACGACGACGCGTGTCGGGTCTCGGCGGCGCTGGGCTGTCCTCGAATGCCAGCCGTGTGGGTCGGTCGTTGGTCGTTGGCTTGTCGCTCGGGAGGTAGAGGGCGGTCGTGTCGGTTGTCGGCGGCGTTAGGCTGATGGCATGGCGGTGGATGTAGAGAGTCTGTTGGCTGGGCATGAGCGGATGTGGGCGCGACGTGTCGAGGCGTTGGAGCGCTGGCATGGGGCGCGGTGTCTGGTGGAGCAGGCCGAGGAGCGGCTGGAGCGGCGGCGGCAGGCGCGTGAGGCAGAGCTCGTCAGGGTCAGCCGGGGGCTGAGCGCACGCCAAAGGGCTTGGGCGGCGAGGCACTCCTCCTACGAGTCGCGTCCGCGGGATCGAGCTGGTCGGCAGGTGGTGGTGAACTGGACCTACCGGCGTAAGCAGATCGAGGCTGCAGAGGTCAGATGGGCGGCGACGCTCATCGAGGTCGGGCAGGCGCTCGCGGAGGCCAATGGGTCGCTGGCGGCCGCCAGCCGCGACGTGCTCGAAGCGTGGGAGATCCAAGCGCCGAGCCTGACCGGTGTGAGCCGCCCGGAGCTGCGGGTGCTCGCCCGTCGTGCGGAACGGTGACGAGCTCTGGACCGTCCAGCCGTCGGCCTGCTTCACCGCTCCGGTGCTGACCTGCGCCTCCGGCGGTGGCTGCGGTTCTGGATCGCGGCCGCCGTCCGGTTCGATGAGGAGCCATCCGTCAGCAGTGTGATGCTGTGGTCCCGTTCAACGTTTCGCGGAGGGTCGGTTTCGGATAATTGGGGTGCCGATTCAGGGGCGCGCGAGTTGGTGGTTCCTTAGCAATCGGTCGGGCGCTGGGGCTGGTCGTCCGCTGGCGAGGATGATGGCTGAGGCGAGGAGGCCGATGGCGGTGATCAGCACGACGGGCGTGTAGCTGTTGTCGGCTTGGTAGATCGCGCCGGCGATGACCGGGCCCACGGCGCTGCCGATCGCGAAGATCGCTTGTTGGGTGCCCATGAGCAGGCTGAGGTTCTCGTCGCCGACGAGCTCGTTCGTGTAGATCCCTTGGAGGGTGGAGATCGCGCCGAGTGAGACGCCAGCGAGGAGGCTGTAGCCGATCGCCGGGACGAGGTGGCGGCTGGCGAGCAGCAGCAGAGCGCCGGCCAGGGCGAGCGCTAGGGCGATCACGATGGTCGTCCGGGCGCCGAGTCTCGTGAGCAGCGGGGTGAGTGGTAGGCGGCCGCCGAGCTGGGCGAAGCCGCGGATGCCGGCGATCGTTGCGGCGGCTCCGGCCGGTAGTCCGGCGGCGACCATGATCGGGATCTGGTAGGTGAGGATGACGTCGATCGCGGCGCCGCTGATCACTGACGCGAGCACCCAGCGGCGCACGCCCTGGCTGCGCCAGGCCGTCGTGAGCGCCAGGCGCGTGTGATTCGATCGGCTAGGACGCGCATCCGCGCGTTCGTTGTTGCTGGTGGCGCTGCGTGCGGTCGCTGCGATGAGGAACACGACTGCGGTGAGCAGCGCCTGGATGCGTAGTGTGCTGCGCCAGCCGGTTTCGTGGATCAGCCAGGTCGTGAGGGGAAGGAAGATGGGGCTGGCGAACGCGCCGAAGATCGTCAGGTGGACCACGGCGCGTTCGGGGTATTCGGGTGCGGCTCTGATCGCGGCGGGTTGGGTGACGTGGTAGTAGCCGAGCGCGGAGAGCGCCCCCGCGCCGAGCGCGTAGAGCGCAGCGAACGCAACTAGTCCATTGCATAGCGACGCGGCTGCGATGGCGGCGGCGCCGATGGTGCCCGCGACGAGGAAGGCCGGCCGGGTACCGACTCGGTCGACGAGCCGGCCGCCGAATAGGCCGCCGATGCCGCCGATGACGAGCACGGCGCTGAAGGTCGCGCCGAGCGCGGTTGTGCTCCAGCCGGTGCTGTGCTTGATCGGGTCGATCAGCGCGCTGAAGGAGTAGTACGCGACTCCGTAGGCGACGATCGTGACTAGGCCGAGCGTGCTGATCCAGGCTCGGCTGAGAGCTGGCTTCGGGCTGGTCCGCGCGGCGCGCGTTGTGCGCCGCGCGATCATCGGTCAGATCCGGGGCGCGACTAGCTACCGGCCGCGACGCCTGCTGGCACACGCGCGCGGATGATCGCCGAGCCGGCGTACTGGTGCACGCGGTGGGTCTCTTGGATCTCGATGTCCTCGAACCCAGCGCTGGTCAGGATCTGCTCGAACTCAGCGCGGGTGAGCGCGCCGGCGATGCAGCCGGTGTATGCCTGCATGTCCGCGCGGGTCGCTTCGGCCATGTCCTCGTCGGCGATCACGTCGGAGACGGCGAAGCGGCCACCGGGCCGCAGGACACGGGCGGCTTCGGCGATGACGCGGGGCTTGTCGCCAGAGAGGTTGATCACGCAGTTGGAGATCACGACGTCGACGGTGTCTGCGGGCAGCGGGATCTGCTCGATGTGGCCGCGTAGCCATTGCACGTTCTGCACGCCGGCCTTGATCTGGTTCTCGCGTGCGAGCGCGAGCATCTCGTCGGTCATGTCCAGGCCGTAGGCCAGGCCGGTCTCACCGACGCGCTTGGCTGAGAGCAGCACGTCGATCCCACCACCGGACCCGAGGTCGAGGACGGTCTCGCCCTCGTGCAGCTCGGCGACGGCTGTCGGGTTGCCGCAGCCGAGGGAGGCAAGCGCGGCGGTGTCCGGGATCTGCTCACGGTCACCGAGGGCGTAGAGCGCGGCGCCGAAGACCTCACTGCCGCCGTCGAAGGTGTCGCTCGGCGCGCAGCAGCCGGCGCCCGGATCGGTGGTCGTGACCTGCAGCGCGGCGGCGGCGTAGCGCTCGCGCACTTGCTCGCGGATGTCGCTGGCGGCCGGGTCGGTGCCCTGGCCGGCGGCGCAGCCGCAGCCGTCGCCGTGGCTCGGGTCACAGCATGCGGCCTTGTCGCCGGGTGCGCAGCAGTCGGCCCGCTGCTCGGGGGCGCAACAGGACGCCGGCTGCGGTGTGGTGGTCTCGGGCGTGGTCAGCTCAGCCATGCGGATAGCTCCTTGAGGGCGTCGGGGATGACGTAGTAGTAGGCCCAAAGGCCCTGGCGCTCGGAGTCGACGATCCCGGCCGCGCGCAGCTTCTTGAGGTGGTGGGAGAGCGTGGGCTGGGAGATGTCGAACAGCGGTACCAGCTCGCAGACGCAGACCTTGCCGGCGTGCTTTCTGAGCACGTCAACGAGCTGTAGGCGGATCGGGTCGCCGAGGGCTTTGGCGACCTCGGCCATGCGGATCGCGTGGTCGCGTTGGACATCGGGGTAGACGACCGGCTCACAGCACGGCTCGCCGGCCGCGCGCTTTGTCTTGGGGGTCAGTTCGAGGACTGGCAGATCGACGCTCATCAATCTACAAATATCAATTGAAGTGATGGTTGTCAATGGATACGATGCGGCCAATCGTACCGGGAGGCCACTCATGCAGGACCAGCAGTTCCACAAAAGCGACCCGATGAGCAGCACGCTTGAGAGCATCGTCGGGCGACTCGCGACCAAGTACCACGGCGTGTTCTCACCGGAGACCGTCGCGCGCGCCGTCGATGACGCCTGGGATCGACTGACCGAGCATGCGACTGTCCTGCCGCCGTTCTTTCCCGCGCTGGTCGAGCGCTTCGCCAAAGACCAGCTACGCGCTGCCGCGCAGGTCGAGGGCCTGGCGCCCAAGACCGTCCCAGAGGTCTTGTTCGTGTGCGAGCACAACGCCGGCCGCAGCCAGATGGCCGCAGCGCTTGCCCATCATCTCGGCGGCGACCGTCTCGGGGTACGATGCGCCGGTTCACACCCGGGCGAGCGGATCTACCCGGTCGTGATCGAGGCGATGAGCGAGGTCGGCCTAGACGTCACGCACGAGTTCCCCAAGCCGCTGACCGACATCGTCGTCCGTGCCGCAGACGTCGTCGTGACGATGGGCTGCGGCGAGGCCTGCCCGGTCTACCCCGGCAAGCACTACGAGGACTGGGACGTCGGCGACCCCGAGGGACAACCGATAGAGCAGGTCCGCTCGATCCGCGACGAGCTCGACAAGCACGTCCATGAGCTGCTGACCGATCTGCTACCCGACAGCGCCACTGCGGGTACTCGACATTCGGTGGGGAGCGCGTGAGCGTCGAAGCGTCGCTGTGGCGGCGGCTGTTCGCGGAGTTCCTCGGCTCTGCGTTCCTGGCCGCGCTGGTGATCGGCTCCGGGATCGCCGCCGTACAGCTCTCTCCAACGATGTCGGTCTGGAGCTGTTTGAGAACGCGGCCGCGACCGCGGTCGGGCTGTTCGCGATCATCCTGATGTTCGGCCCCGTCTCCGGCGCACACGTCAACCCAGTCGTCTCCCTGGTGGACGCCAGCTTCGGTGGACTGTCATGGCGTGACACGGCGGCCTACGTCCCTGCTCAGATCGCCGGTTGCAGCTTTGGCGCGGTTGTCGCCAACGCGATGTTCGGGCTGAGCGCGGTCACGATCGCTGCGCACCACCGCGCCAGCCCGGCGCACCTACTTGGCGAGATCGTCGCGACGCTCGGGTTAATCCTCGTGATCTTTGCGCTCGCGCGCAGCCACCGCTCTTCGATGGCACCCGCCGCGGTGGGTGCGTATATCGGTGCTGCGTACTGGTTCACGAGCTCAACGAGCTTCGCGAACCCCGCGATCAGCATCGGCCGGATGTTCTCCGACACGTTCGCCGGGATCGCCCCGGCGTCAGTTCCCGCCTACGTCGTCGCGCAACTCGTCGGCGGGGCACTCGCGGTAGGCGTGATCCGTGTGCTGTACCCGGACATCACGCCAGCGGAGGCAGCCGAGGCGATCATGCCGCACGACCGGACCGGCGACCGCGAGTTCACCAACCAGCGCGCGGAACCCGCGCGCGCCTAACCAAACCGAACCCCAGGAGACACTGCTCGATGCATCTGATCGCGATCGGCGGCAGCGACGCCGGCATCAGCGCCGCGCTACGCGCCCGCGAACTCGACCCCACCACAGAAGTCACAGTCGTCGTCGCCGACGCCTACCCGAACTTCTCGATCTGCGGCATCCCCTACTACATCTCCGGAGAGGTCACGCACTGGCGAAACCTCGCCCACCGCACCTACGCCGACCTCGAAGCGACCGGCATGCAGCTACGCCTCGACACCCTGGCCAAGAAGATCAATGTCGAGGGTCGCAAGCTACTGGTTGTCGACAAGGACGGGACCGAGGAGGAACTTGCCTACGACGAGCTCGTCGTAGGCACCGGTGCGGTCTCCGTCCGCCCCCCGATCACCGGATTGGACCGGCTCGGCCCCGACGAGGGCGTACACCTGCTGCACTCGATGGACGACACCTTCGCGCTGACTCGCACGCTCGAGCGTGCGGGGATCAAGCGTGCGGTAATCGTCGGCGCCGGCTACATCGGTCTGGAGATGGCCGAAGGCCTGACCGGCCGGGGACTACAAGTCACCCAGATCGAACAGTTGCCCGAGGTCCTTCCCACCGTCGACCCAGAACTCGGCGCGCTCGTCCACGCTGAGCTTGAACGCAACGGCGTGACGGTCGCGACCGGCACGAAGGTCAACGCGATCGAGCAGACCGACCCGGCCACCGGCGCGCCGCTGGCAGTCCAGGCCACCGCTCCCGACGGCACCGACCGCACCTATCCCGCCGACATCGTCCTGGTCGTCGTCGGCGTCCGGCCGGACGTCGAGCTGGCCGCCGGCGCCGGCGCCGAGCTGGGGTTCAAGGGCGCGATTGCCGTCGACCGGCGGATGCGTACCAACCTCCCGCACGTGTTCGCCGCGGGCGACTGCGTCACCACTCACCACCAGCTGCTCGGTACCACCTACCTGCCGCTCGGCACCACCGCGCATAAGCAGGGACGGATCGCCGCTGAGAACGCGCTCGGCCGCGACCGCGAGTACGCCGGCAGCCTCGGCACACAGGTCGTCAAGGTCTTCGAGATCGTCATCGCTCGCACCGGCCTGCGCGACCACGAAGCCCAAGACGCCGACTTCGACCCTGTCACTGTCGCCTCCCAAGCCGATGACCACAAGGCCTACTACCCCGGCGGCCACCCGATCCAGATGCGCTACACAGCCGACCGCCGCGACGGCCGCCTCCTCGGACTCCAACTCCTTGGACATCTCGGCTCCGAAGTCGCCAAGCGCGTCGACATCGCCGCGACCGCCATCCACAACGGCATGACGATCGAGCAGATCTCTGACCTGGACCTCGCTTACACGCCACCACTTGGGTCGCCCTGGGACACGGTCCAAATGGGCGCCCAAGCCTGGGTCAAAGCGAACCCGCTCCTCGCGGCCGCGACCGTCGCCAGCGGCGATCGGGAGTAGCTTCAGAGCGCTGGAGGACGCCGACACGGTGCCCAGCAGACACCGACCACCGGACCGCCTGCTCGTGTTCCTCAGCGAGCTGTGACCCATAGATCGTCACAAGCGGCGGCTTGGCCGTGCGGCAGCGTCCATTCGCATCGCCGCCGAGACGCCGAGCATCTATGAGTGGGGCGGGGGACGCGAGGCGTTCGCGCGTTGGCTCAATCGTTTCTATGACCTCGTGGAGACGGAGTCGCCGAGTATCGCCGCGCTGTTCGGCGGCAGTGTCAGCGCGGAGCATCGCGATCACGTCACGGATTGGTGGGTGGAGGTGATGGGCGGCTCTGCCGCCTACACCGAGCACCGCGGCGGTTATGAGCACATGCTGGGCCGTCACCAGAACCTCGCGATCACCGCCGAGCAGCGCCTGCAGTTCGTGACCCTTCTCAGCTGTGCTGCCGACGACGTCGGCCTTCCCGATGACCCGGAGTTCCGCGCGGCGCTCATGGGTTACGCCGAATGGGGAACGCGACTGGCGGTCCACAACTCACAGCCGGGTGCGGAGGTTGTCGAGCACGCGCCTGTCCCGCGCTGGGGCTGGGGTGTCGCACCGCCTTATCAGCCCGGCAGCAGATAGGTTCCGCGGCTAGTCTGCTGCGATGCATTGGCAGTGGCCGGTCGGCGCCGGTCTCGCGTTCCTTCTCGCAGTCCTGACTACTCCTGCTGGGGTGTCTGGGGCGGTGCTGTTGCTGCCGATCCAGCTGAGCGTGCTGCACGTCCCGAGCCCCGCCGTCACACCGACCAACCTGCTGTTCAACGTCGCCGCGACGCCGGGCGGACTATTGAGGTTCGCACGAGAACAGAGGCTTCGCGGACCGCTGACCGGCGTCCTCGTCGCCGGGACCTTGCCGGGCGTGATCGCCGGTTCAGTGCTGCGCGTTGAGGTGCTCTCTGGACAGCACGCCTTCACGCTGATCGCCGGACTCGTCCTGCTGCCGCTTGGCTTGTGGATCTTGCTCGGCCGGCAGACCGTCGAGCGTCAACGGCCGACGCCGACCCGCCGGCAGCAGCAGCTCACCTGGCTCCTTGCCCTCGCTGTCGGTGTGATCGGTGGGCTCTATGGGATCGGTGGTGGGTCGATCCTCGCGCCGATCCTGATCGCGCTCGGCTACTCCGTTTACGAGGTCGCTCCCGCCACTCTCGCGGCGACGTTCTTGACTTCGATTGCGGGGATCGCGACTTACCAGGTGCTGCAGCTGGTGCATGGCGGCACGATCGCTCCGGAATGGATCCTCGGCGCGTGCCTCGGGGCAGGAGGCTTCGCCGGCAGCTACTGCGGCGCGCGCTTGCAATCGCTCCTGCCCGAACGCGCCCTGCGGCGGCTACTTGGCGCAATCGCGAGCGTCGTCGGCGGTCACTATCTGCAGCAAGCTGCATAGCGGCAAGCTCCTCATCGAGGCGGGTAGTTTGCAGGTATGTCCGCCGCCGGCTCAACGTCTGAGACTCCAGATAGCGCCGCGCTCAAGCTCGGTGCCCGACTCGAACTCGATGGCCACACGGTGTTCTGTGGCACGTGCTCGTGGACGGACAAGACGCTTCTTCAGGAGAGCGATTGGTATCCGCGCAGGACGATGAGCGCGGAGGAGCGGTTGCAGTTCTACGCCTCCCGGTTCCCGGTCGCTGAGATCGACTCGACCTATTACGCGCCGCCGGCGGAGCAGCAGGCGCGGCTCTGGGCGCAGCGCACCCCCGAGGGGTTTCGCTTTGACGTGAAGGCGTACTCGTTGCTGACCGGTCACCCGACCAAGCCCCAGAGTCTGTGGAAGGATCTGCGCGAAGGGCTGTCTGAGGAGGTGCGGGAGAAGCGCAGCCTCTACGTGTCCCACCTTGAGCCCGACGCGCTCGACGAGGCATGGCGACGGTTCACCGCCGCGCTGGCACCGCTGCAGGACAGCGGCCGGCTCGGGGCGGTGCTGTTTCAGTACCCGCCGTGGTTTCACCCCAGCAAAGAACACCGCGTCGAGCTTGAGGCGCTGCGAGAACGGATGCCCGATTACCGGGTCTGTGTTGAGCTGCGCTCCCCGCGGTGGGTCGCCAGTGACCGTGATCGCGAGCGCACCTTCGATCTGCTGCGCGACCAGCACCTCACCTACGTCTGCGTCGACGCGCCCTCGGCGTCGGAGTTGCCGCGGCTGCTGGAGATCACCACGCCCGAGCTGTTCGTGATGCGGTTTCACGGCCGCGCCAACGACACCTGGAAAGGCCGCACGACGACCGCCGCTGAGCGGTTCCGGTACCTCTACTCCGAGAACGAGCTCGAGGGGCTGGCCAATGAGATCAGCCAAGTCGTCGAGCAGGCGAGCGAGTCACACCTGCTGATGAACAACTGCTACCGCGACTACGGCGTCCAGAACGCTGCGCAGCTCCGCGAGCTGCTCACCCCATGATCCTCACACACCGACCCCGCAGCTCCGAGAAGAGACCCCTCCAGAGAGTCAGCAGCAGTCGCAGCCGTCCGCACAACCGCAGCCAGCCCCAGCCCGATCACTAAAGCCGACTGGCGCGCAGCAATCGTCGGCCTCCCCCTGCCAGAGTTCGACGCTCTCTTTGGCCGCGATCCCGGCGACGACGAGCGCGGCGATCGGGTCGATCACGCTCACGCCGGCAGAAGCACCGATCAGAGCAATCAGCGCGGCGGTGGCTTGCAGCGCGCACATCAGGTTCTGGACGCCCTCGCCCGCGGTCGCCGCGGAACCGAGCCGGCTGCCGAGCTTGAGCTTCGCGCGGCCGAGGGCCGGCATCAGCACGATCGCTGAGGCCGTGACAGCGATCCCGAAGATGCTCGTGGTCGTGTCGCTGCCGTCGACCAGCCGACGGATCGCCTCATAGACGAAGAACGGGACGAGCAGAAGAAATGTGCCAGCGACGAGTTGTTGCGCGGTCTGTTCGCTGCGCGCGCTCATCGTCCTTGAGCCGGTGAACCGCCAGATCACAATCATCGACGCGAGCCCCTCGACAAACGACGACGCGGCCCATACGACCACGCTCAACGCGTTGGCGTCCAACCCGGCGATCAGGCCAACGACCCCCTCAACAGTCATCCACGCCAGGGACGCCCACGACAACGCTCGCGCCCGGCGCGAATCCCGCAACCACGACTCGTCCGGAGTCCACGGCCCATCGGTGGCGAGGTCGGTGGTGCTGGTGAACACGGGCAGCTGGACCGGGCTCATGCGAACGATGCCTGCTGGACGACGGCGCTCAGCAGCGCCCGGCCGGTGTCGGTGAGCGAGTACAGCACCATCTTCCCATCCCGGCGCGAGCTCACCAACCCGCTGCTGCGCAGCAGCCGAACGTGATGGGAGACGAGGTTCTCGCTGCGCTCAACGACCCAGGCCAGATCACAGACACACAGCTCCTCGCCATCACGCAGCGCCAACGCGATCGTCAGCCGCGTGGGATCACCGAGCGCTTTCGCCCGCGACGCCGCCTGCTCGGCCACGGCGACGTCCGGTCGCTGCGAACGCAACCGCTCGGCACGCGGGAGATCGAGGCACAGCAGATCACAGCGGTCGTTAGCCACGCCAACATCCTAACAACCATTGAATCGTTAGCGCAAACGACGGCTGACCGCCGGAACCGCGACGAGAACGGCTGCGCTGTCGAGTCCTATGTTCGGGTGCTGGCGTCTCCCGTGATGCGTCGCTTGAGCGCGGCCTCGGCGGGCTGATCGCGGGACGGACCGGCCGGCTCGGTCAGCAGACGGCACTCCTCGATCCGAGCGCATCGGCAGGTGCTGCAGACAGCGAGCAGGTGTCGAACCGCGGTCGCACGTTCGATCAGTTCGTCGATCTCGGGCAGCTTGCGGATCGCGAGTTGCCGCAGCCGCTCGTGAGCGGGATCGCCGCGACCCCAGACGAGGTCGCGGATCTCATCGAGAGAGAATCCGACGCGTTGAGCGGCGTCGATGATCGCCAGCTGGGTGAGCACCTCGGACCGATAGCATCGCTTGCCCGACTGTCGTTCGGGCTCGGCGAGCAGGCCGGTCTGTTCATAGAACCGGATCCTCGACACGGTCATTCCCGCTCGGCGGGCGACCTCGCCAATCGCGAGGCTCTCATCGGCGCTGCTCATTGCGTTCCTTGACCTCAACCTGGGTTGAGGTGGGACGCTAACACCGTGCCGCCTCCCCGCCTGCGCCCGCCGAGGAAATGGACGGCGCGGTGAGTCCGCTCGGTCGAGTCGGGCAGGCTGGGGAGTGGATCGCCGATCACATCGCACCGATAGCGATCGCAGCTGTGATCGCGGCGCTGCTCGTTCCGTGGCATGCGCTCGCCCGCCGCTCCGATCTGCTGCTGGCCGCGCTGGTGCTGTTCACCGCGCTACAGATCAACCCCCGAGACCTGCACGCGCTGCGCGGTCGCATGCCCGTGATCGCGGTCATCGCACTGAGCGTGGTGCTGGTGTTGACCGGGGTGGCGTGGCTGATCAGTCGCGGGTTCGACGGGCAGGTCCGTGACGGGATCCTCTCGCTCGGTCTGGCCTCCACCGAGGTCGCGAGCGTCGGGCTGATCGGCTTGGCGGGCGGAGACTCGGTGCTCGGACTCGGGATCCTGACCGCGTCGCTGATCTGCTCGGCAATCCTCGGCCCGGTGCTCGCTGGGCTACTCGCGCACACCACCGGTCCCGGCGGCAGCCTCAGCCTGTTGGGCCGCTTCTCGCTGGTGGTGCTCGCACCGCTGGCTGCCGGGCTGCTGCTCCGCGGCCGCCAACCGGCGCTCAAGCGCGCAGAGGGCTCACTGAACGGACTCGCGGCCGTGACCGTCTGCCTGTTGCTCTACGCAGCAGTCAGCAACGTCCACGGCGGCCACCGGCTCGCCCAGGAGATCCTCGGCAGTGCCGCGTTCATGATCGCCTCCGCCGCCCTCGGACTGCTCCTCTCACAGCGGCTACGCACACACGCGCTAGACCCCGGCGCAGTCGCGTTCACGACCGGGCTGCGGGACTTCGCCGTCGCTGCCGCACTCGCAACCCAAGCATTCAGCCCCGCCGCCGCGAGCGTCGGCGGCATCTACGGTGCGCTCATGCTCCTCGCCGGCGCACTCGCAGCAACCTGGATGCGCCGCCGCTCACCCCATCCCCGACTCGTATGAGCGGACTTGACCTCAAGCCGACCCGCGGCAAAGGACTGGATCGAAACCCCAAGCACCAGACCCGCCGAGGACCCATGACCAAAGAGAACACCTGCCAAACACGGTGCAGTCTCTCGCCCGCTGCGCTGACAGCACGCACAGCGACCGTCAGCGAACTCTTGCGCACCCACCCGCACAGACGAACATCCATCAACGGTGGCCGACGGCTGACCTTTACCGCCGACCCCCAACTCGAACATGCCCTACACGAACTCGTCGCGCTCGAGGCCGACTGCTGCCCATTCCTCACAATGACCATCACTGCCGACACACAAGAAATCTCGCTCACCGTCACCGGCAGCGAAGACGCGCAAGATCAGTTCAGCGAGATCTTTGGCAGTTGACCCCGAGCCCATCAGAGCTGTTGGCTGCGATCGTGAGTCTGGTGGGATCTGGGGCGCGACGATGGACGGGTGTCAGAGGCTGCCCCGGATCGTCCGCAGACCGTGACCGCGAGAACCTCACAGTGATGTGGAGGTCGTCTACCAGGAGCGCAAGGGCCTGAGCAAGGCGTCGGGCTGGGCAGCGTGTCCACCTCGCGCGACGTGCTGGAACCCAGGACTGGCGAGATCGCAGCACATTCGCGAGGCCGTCCGAAGGTATTGCTGCTGCCGGCCGGAACGCAGCCCGGACGGTTGACCGACGCCGCCGCCGAAGAGGCCAATTGCAATCCAGCGGCCGGTAGCGACGTTGCGGCATGCCTCAACGACCTGGCTGCGATCGATTCCCTGCCGCCAGGTGGCAGCGGACCAGGTGTCCAGGTATGGGTGAGGCCGACGGTCGCGTCGGCGGAACCCGCCCACAGGAGCAGAGTACGCATGCCACGCAAGGTCGCAGTCCCAGCCGAGCAGCTCGATCGGCTCAAGGATCTCTACAACCAGGAACGCGACGCGCTCGTCGCACTGGCCCACGCCGAGGAGAAGGTCACCAACGCCGAGCACGATGTCGCCGTCGCACAGAGGGCGCTCGGGGACGCGCAGGCTGGCGCCGACGCGGCGTATCAGGCGCTCGTCGGGCTAGTCGGCACCGGGCTGGCAGCAGAGCTCACTGGCCGAGGAAAGACCGGGAAGCGCAGCTCGCGGCCGACCGCGCCTGGCGGCCGCGCGACGACGGAGCGTAGCCCGGTGCCGGAGGACGGAAGCGACAGTAGCGACGTGCCGGCTGCCGCACTGGGGGCCGCGTCCGCATGAGTCGCTACATCGGATGCGGGGCCGTGTACTTCACCAACCAGGGCGCTCGTGAAGGCACGACGCTGCGCGTTTTACACGCCCACGAGCAGCTGACCTTCGCAAGTGACGTGACCTGCGACGGCGGCCACTGCTTTACGTGATGTGCTGGCGTGAACGTGTCTGCTCACACCTGCAGCGCGCGATCGTGGAGCTGGAGTGCGCTGTTGCCGAGATGCCGGTGAGTTTTGAACGGTTGCTGCTCGACCGGGCACTGCGGACTTGCACCCTGTCTTTCAGCGAATGCGCCCGGAGCCTGGACCTGCTCGCGGCCGGCGGACGGTCCAGTGAGGTGGAACACCAGCGGGGGGCGCGGCCGTGAGCTGGGTCGTTGTGGTCAGCGAGGAACGGAACGAGCAACTGACGAAGAGCCCGGCCGTGAACTACGTGAGCCCTCCGCATCAGGCTCTTGAGGAGGCACTGGGTCTCGTCGTGCTGCTGAGTGGGAGCTGGCCGACAGGTTCTGGACCGTGGTGCAAGGCGATCCCGGGCGGACGACGCACCGTCGAGCTGCGCTGCCACGAAGGACAGCGCAGCTCGGCTTCTCCCGCTTAGCGCCAGTCGGATCGGTAGCCGGCCACGAGCGGGCGCTCGTGGCCATCGGGCAATGACTCGATGCCGGCCCGTGTGAGGCGGAAGCAGAGGGTGCTCTCCGTGAGCCCGCGGTGCTCCAGCTCCATCATTCGCTCCAGCAGGGCGACCAGGTCTACGTTGCGACGACGCAGCTGGTAGCGGAGCTCGTGCTCGGTGATGTGCAGGCCGCCGCGATCGACGACCTCGAGGATCGTCCGGTCAACGGCGTCGGCGTTGGTCCGCTCCGGGGGAGTTCCGCGGCGCCGCTCGCGTGTCGCCGTCCGGGTCTGTCCAGTATGTCGCTGGGTTGTCTGGGTACTCATCAAGGGTTACCTCCGGATGGTGGTGGTTTTGTCGGAGGCCGCGAGTGGCTGCAACCACTGATGGCCTCTGGTTGGTCCATCGCCACTCAGCGGGGCGATGTCAGGTCATCGCGCCTCGGCCGTAGAGGGCCTCGACGCGCTCGCGCAGCTGTGGTGTCCAGCCGATCGAGTGATCCGTCCGGGGTAACGAGTCGATCAGCTCGCCGACCAGCTCTCGGACTGTCAGCAAGCCGAGCGCAGGTGATGGCACCTCGTCGATCGAGCCGTAGCTGACCAGCAGGGTCAGCAACTCAACTGCCTGCCTATCAGTCATCTCCCGCTCTGTCTCTACGGTCGCATGTTGTCTTGTAGACATGCTAACATGTTAGCATGTCTACAAGTGAGAGCATCGTCTTGTGGGATCTACTCGATCAGCACGCGCGGCTGCGTTCGATGTGGCAGGGAAGCAAGGAGGAGCACGACCGGCGGGTGATGGCGGCCGCCTGGTCGATCGCCACCACCCACCCCGGCGGCCTCTCGGGCCTCTCGGAGCACCACGCCAAGCGCCCCGCGCCAGGACACGCACGACTGTGCGAGCCGACCATCCTGATCTGCCACTGGCTCGCCGTCGACGGTGAGGACTACCGGGCGATGAAGGACCACCTCGGCTACCGCGGTGCCTGCCTCGGGTGTGGCTGGGTCTCCGACCAGGCGCAAAGGGGCCGTGAGGCGGAGAACCTGGCGGTCGAGGACGCCCACGACCACACCCACCCCGGCTGGCGCGAGATCCCTGTCGTCGGCGCGCCGCCCAGCCTGGACAGCCCGACCTCCCACAAACAACTCGTCGCTCGCTGGTACCAGCGCTGGGGCCATCTGCTGCCAGAAGGCTGGCTCGACCGCGGAGGGCCGGTCAGGACCGCGCGCTCGCCGATCGCGGGCCGTCACGTTCCGGGACGCGCACCCGGCGGCGGCTACGACCTCGCCGCCAACCCGGAGGTGCGCGAGCTCGCGGGAGGTCAGCTGTGCCTGCTCTGAACGACGGCCAGCTATCGCTTGACTGGCAGACCTTCGAGGCGCTCGACGTGCCGGTCAAGGTGATCCAGGCCGGCGGCCAGCAGTTCATTCGCGTCGACCGGCCCGCGCACACTCACATCCCGCGACGACCGCCAGCAATCCGGCATGACAGGACGTGGCTACGGATGCTCGCCTATGCGGAGGAGCAAATCCGCTGGGCATCCACCCGTGCGGTGCCGGACCTCGCCCGCAAACCCGCGCGCGAGATCACCGGTGGGATCTGCGGTGACGGGTACCGCCTCGACATCAACAGCCGTGGCTGCAATGTCCCGCTCTCTGCGCAGAAGGCGACCTGGCCGCAACTGCTCGCCGGACTCGCCGCGCAGCGCTCCGTCGAGCCGGGCATCGCGCGCGCCCGCGACCTCGCCGACGCCTATCACCACCTCGACTACTTCGGTCGCGTCTACAGGGAGACGGACTTCCTCGGCAAGGACCAGACGGTGCGCGGATCCTGGCGTGCGGACCGGTTCATCGCAGAGATCGCGCGCGAGGTCCTCGAGCTCGGCGGCGACCTGACCCTCGTTCCCATCCACAGCAGCTACATGCGTGCAGGCGTCGACGTCGCCCTCGGCCGCTGCGCTGCGCCCTGGGAAGAACCGTCGTCATGACCCGTCCGCTGAAGCCCCGTCCGTGCGTGGTGTGCGGCGCGCCAACGCTGGATCGGTCCCGTCCCCACAACACTCCTCGCTGCGCCGTTTGGCTGCCGTGCGCGCTGCGCCGCAACGCAGGACGCGCTCGCCCTCGACCGGAGAGCGAGGTGATCGCGCAGGCGCTCGAGCTGGGTCACGCGGTCGATCCACGCGACGTGCTGCTGGCCATGCGGCACGACGCCGAACGCACCCGGCTCCGCGCCGCGACGCTCACAGCCGGCCGATCTCGACGTGCCACCAGCGAGGCGGCGCAGCCGGGATGACTCGCTACAGCGTTCCCCAGCGCGAGAGCGCAGCGCGGCGAGCAGCTCGGAAGCTCTGCCACCACGGCATCTCACACCTCGGTGGCCATTGCCTCTTTGACCTCGATCGCAGCGGCGCGAGCGCGGTGCTGTGGTTGGCTGACATGGCCGCCCACATCGACAGCCTCGACCCAACCGAGATCGGCGCGGCCGCCCTACTCGAGGCAGACGGCTTCGAGCGCACCAACGTGCAGCTCGCTCTTGGACTAACCGTCTCCATCTCGACTGAACCGCGGCGGACGGTGGCAGTGGACCACCGGCCCTCGGATGAGTAGATGCCGCAGATCGCCGAGGCCATAACAGCGAGACTTCCTGTGCTCGACGCCGCGAACCCGCTAGTGGCGCTTGCGGGATACCTGGAGGCGCTCGACACGCGACTGGCCGCGCTTGAGGCGCTGTCCGAGCCTGAGCCGCTGATGACGGTGAAAGATGCCGCGGACTACGCCCAGGCCGCGACCAAGACCCTCCAGCGAGCGATCCACGCTGGAGAGCTTCCCACCGTCGGATATATCGGCCGCTCTCCGCGGCTGTGCCGTGAGGACATCGACCACTGGCTCGCCCAGCGCCGGCCCGCTGCGAGACGAGCGTCCCGTCGGCCGCGACGGGAGGCGGCCACTACATCAACCAATCTCGCGGTCGACGCCGCATGGAGCGAACTGGAGTGAACATGCACATCGAACAGGCCATGCTCGAGGCCGTCGTCGCGGGCTGATCGTATGGAGATCGAGCGACGCACAACCAAAGCAGGCAAGACGGTCTACCGGGTCCGCTGGCGCGACCCCGAGGGCCACCGACGCACCCGCACCTTCGACACCAAAGGTGACGCCGAGACCTTCGGCGCCGACCTACAGCTGCGCAAACGGCTCGGACACCTGGCCGGGATCGACAGCGGGAAGGTCACGCTCAACGAGTACATGGCGCAGACCTGGGTGCCCGTGCATGCCGCCAACTTGGCCGTCAGTACCCGCAAGACGTACCGCCAGCTCTACGCCAAGCACCTCTCGCCCTTCCTCGGCTCTCACCCGTTGCGCGACATCACGGTCGAGGTCATCGCCCGCTGGCAGGCGGAGCGCCTGCGCAGCGGCGCTGGTCCCACCTCGATTCGCAAGTCTCTAGTGCTGTTGAGTGGGATCCTGCAGACCGCAGTTCAGGCCGGCCACCTCACGATCAACCCGGCGCGAGCGGTCCGCAAGGCGAAGCTGCCGCACAAGGAGGAGGTCCGCCCGCTGGCGCCAGCGACAGTCGAGGCGCTGCGCGAAGCCGCCAGAAACCCCGCGCCCACAGAGGTCGCAGCGTCCAAGTCGGGGAGGCGCCGGCGCCGTGCCTACACCGTTCCGGCACCCGGAACCCCCTACGTCCGCCATCGCGACGCGACCATGATCTCGGTCCTTGCCTACTCAGGACTGCGCCCACAGGAGGCGTTGGCGCTGCGGTGGGTCGACGTCCGCGAGAACACGCTTCTAGTCCAGCGCGCCGACGCGGACGGTCAGATCAAGTCCACCAAGAACACCTATGCCCGGACTGTGCGTCTCCTCGAACCGTTGGCCGCTGACCTGCGCGAGTTCAAGCTCGCCGCTGGACGCCCGCGTGCAAACGCGCTGATCTTCCCCGATCACGAGGGCCAGCCTTGGACCAAGGACGATTGGGATAACTGGCGCGCCCGCAACTTCAAGCGAATGCTCGACGCCGTCGGCATCGAAGAGAGCCACCCGTATGCGCTGCGTCACAGCTTCGCTTCACTGCTGCTGCACGAGGGCCGCTCTGTTCACTACGTCGCCAAGCAACTCGGTCACGGCGCTCGCCTCACCCTCGACACCTACGGACACGTCATAGACGAACTCGAAGACGCGCCCCAAATGCCCGCCGTCGACGCCATCCTCAAAGCCCGTCGATCTTCGATCACGGCCGCTGCCTAAAGGCGGTGGGAGCGCCCGTTGCCGTGAGCGCGGGCAGGCGCAGACGCTGCCGTGTCAGATGTCGATGTCGATTTGAACACCGATCTGTTGTGCCACCGGGGTCCAGAGGTCGACCGTCTGATCGGACGTATCGATCGACGCGATCAGGGCGTAGCGCGCGCCGCGGCCGCTGTGGTCGCGGTCCTTACGTTCCTTCCACCAGCCCCGACCGGGAACACGCCGATCACGCTCCGCTCGGCGAGATCGGCTGCTGTCCCCGTCCAGATGTCGGTGTGCAGCGAGCCGGCTGTTCGCAGATCGGGGCCGAAGAACCATTCGTTGGCGTCGCTGTCGATGTCCGGGCTTCCCTCATCCGCTGCGCGCGCTTGCTTGTTGACGCGCTTGCGGAAGTCCTCGGTCGTCTCAGTTGGTTGGCGTACCGCGAACCGGAGGCCGTGTGAGGCGTAGCTGTACCGGTGAGCCCAACCACGCCGCGCGGGGTTCGGTTCGATGAAGTAGGAGAGCGTGATACGCAGCCGGACCTCGGCATCGCCGAGGCCAGCCAGCGCATCGGTTGGCCAGGGCAGCGCGTGAAGGTGCATCTCGCGGGTCTTCCCATCCCCGTCGAAGGGATGGATGACCTCTTCGGCGATCAGAGTCAGCGCGTCGGTCGCGCTGCGGGTCGCGCGCCGCAGGTCAGGTACGCCCATGCCGTAGCGGCGGAAGAGCGCGCGTTTCTGCGCTCGTGTTGGGGCGCCGTCGAATCGGGCCTGCATCGCCGCAGTCCATTCGGCGGAATGCACGATCAGCGCGCGAACCGTCTCGGGCCAGAGGGCGGGTATGTCAGCGAGGATCGAGCCGGCCAAGAAGCCGGCTTGTGCGGTTGCGGCGCTGGTCGCGTTTGTGACCGTGAGCAGCCGTTGATCCTGGCCCGTCAGCGCCTTGGTCGTGAGCAGTTGCAGCGTCTCGGGCGTGTCGAAGTCGGTGCCGGCTGGTGATCGGGCGACGTTGCCGCCCTCAAGTACGACATCGGGTTTGTGCGGCCAGATCCGCTCGAACAAAACCGCTGTTCGACTGAACGGCGACAGCTCGCCCTCCGGTGCCAGTGGGGTCCAGCCCCCGAAACCGGGGCCACTACTCGCGTCGGTCAGCTCGGTGTGTGCGCCGATCGTCAGTGCGTTCCACGCCTGGGCGGGGTCTTCGATCGGCTCGACGTCGCTTCGGGCAAGGTGCTCGTCCTCATAGTCAAGGACGTTCCCTGCCGAGATCAGGAACAGGCGTCGAGCGGCCAACTGCTCCTCGTTGAGGTACAGCAGGCCGTCGTCGTCGACGTCTATCTGAAGGCCGGCTGCGAGCGCGTCGATCGACGCTGACCACGAGGTTGGCTGCCCAAGCTGACGATCTGCCTCCGCCGGGACGGTGTTCCAATCGGCCGTTATCGCGAGCGAAAATACCCTCTGCCGGTCCGGCGCCTGGATCTCGACCACGCTTGCGGCGGTGGCCGTGACTGCTCCATATAGGTGCGGTGGAGTCTCGTCCGGCGGCGCAGGCACGATCTTGACCGACTCCAGTCGGTGGCCTAGCTGCACCGGTTCGCCGCTCACGACAGCGTCGTCGACGCTGCCGTATAGAGCAAGACCGGCCATCTCAGTCCCGTGCCCATCGTGGTCCTCGACGCCCCACGCGCTGTCGGCGGCATGGCAATCAGCCGTGGCCAGCGAGCCCTCAAGGAGTGGGTGTTCCCGGTAAGTGCCCGTGTCCAGAACGGCCACCGCGGGCGCGTCCTGCGCGGCGGGTGTCGTTCGTGCAGCCAGATCCTGCACCCAGTCATGCTGCTCGGTCGGCGGCTCGAGCGAAAGCAACACGCCCGGAGCGGCGGGCTTCCGAACCTCTGCGAGGTCATCGAGCACGCCCAGGGCGGCGCTCAGTCGCGCCGCACTGGTACGAATCAGCATCACGGTCCGGTCGGCAAACGCGAGCGTGAGCTCCCCCATTTGCGCGCCGATCGCCTCCGCGAACTGCCTGACCCGCACCGGCTCGTCGCCCTCTCGGCGGCGTAACCACAGCTCCCACCACACCTCGGATTCGGGCTCAGGGAAGTCCTCTGGAGCGTCCGTCCAGAGCTGCTCGAGCGCTGCGACGCCGATCGACGCGATCCTGTCGACGAGGTTCCGGTTCTTCGTTTTCGGCTCCTCGACGGTGTCCGCGTATGCCTGCAGGCGATCCAGGAAGTAGCCGAGCTTTCCGTCTGGGACGAACACGGTCGCCTGCTGGCGGATCCCTTCTGGGGTCTGTATTGAGCGCACGGCGACCAGTTCGGGGTGGTGTCGGCCGCGTTGAGGATCGAGCGACTGAAGCGCGAGCTCGACCTCCGGGAACGACTCAAACGTGATGAAGATCCCGTCGGCCCTCGGTAGGTCGTCGGAGAGCGCACCTCTCAGCGCAGTGGCCGTGTCGGCGCTCTCATTGAGTTCGGCGATCAGGGCCGCGACATGCGCACCCGGGTTCGCGGGCCGGGTCACCGGGTCTCGATCGCCGCCACCTGGCGGGCGGGTGTATGGCTCCGTCTCGGCGCCTCCTCTGATGAGGATGTGAGGCCGGTCGCGCTCCGCCATCGCTTACGAGTTGGTGCGCGAGTGCCGCTCGCTCAGGGCTGCGACCAGCCGGCCCGTTCCGACTGATTCGTCCTCGGCGAGGATCGTGTCCTTTGCCGCCCGTTCGGCGGCGAGCGTGATCTCGCCGTGACTCAAACCGACCGCCGCCTTGTCGATCTGGGTCCAAGTGACGCGTCCCAGCCGGACGCCCGCGAGTCGGTTGCGGATCACGTCGCGGGCGATTGGCGCGGTCGGCAGCGGGTAGTCGATCACCGCGTCGAAGCGTCGGAACATCGCGCGGTCGAGCAGCTGCGGGTGGTTGGTAGCGGCGACAAGCAGGCTGTCTGACTGGTCTTGTTCGAGGAACTGCAGGAACGAGTTCAGCACCCGGCGGATCTCGCCGACGTCGTTATCGCGGCCGCGCTCGCCGCCGAGTGCGTCGACCTCATCGAACAGATACACCCCGCGCGTCTCGGCGAGCGCGTCGAAGACGAGGCGCAGCTTCGCGGCGGTCTCGCCCATGAACTTCGTGATCAGCCCGTCCAGTCGGATCACGAAAAGCGGCAGTCGGAGCTCTCCCGCCAGGGCGCTGGCGGACATGGTCTTGCCGGTCCCAGGCGGCCCGGTCAGCAGGACGCGACGCAACGGTCGGAAGCCTTTGGCGCGGAGCCGATCGTGCTGACGTTGCTCGACGATCACCCGGTCGAGGGAGGCGCGGACCTCGGGATCGAGTACGAGATCCGCCATCCTGGTCGACGGATAGGAGACCGACAGAAGCCCCGCGAGGTCTCCACGCGGCTGCGCGACCGGAACCGGACCACCCCGCTTCGAGGCGCCCTGCTCGCTGTTCTTGCGCAGCTCATCGATCAGATCCCGGAGATCCTGGGCGAAGTGCGCCTGGCCGCTGCGCGCGGCGCCGGCCGCCACCTGCAGCGCGACGGAGTAAAACCGGGTGTCGTCGCCATCTGCGTGGCTCTTGACCAGCGCCTTGAGTTGATTCGCGTTAGCCATCCGGATTCAACCGCCCACGCGCGTGGTTCTGGTCGCTGTGAGGTTCTCCTGCACAGCGCAACACTACGCCAGCGACGGGACGTGGTGGCCAGCCACCAGCCACGCGCGCGCCGGCCGGGCGCCGGAGGCCCGCCTCGTCCCTCTGTCCAATCGTGGTACCGGCGACGGTCTGAGGTTGGTCGATTCGGGCGGCGGCATCTTCGGCCCGTCACATTAGTCGCGCGCGCGACTTAAAATCCCAGTAGCGCCCCAGTTCAGCCGGCTGGAGCAGGGGATGGTCCCCGAGGGGCCATCTAGGGGCCATCAGGTTGGGTTCACGAGTCCAGCGGTGTCCGAAGGAATCTCCGTGAACCCAGTGTTTCAAGCGTTTTCGGGTCGTTGAGAGGACTGCTGGGACACTTCGGCAAGCCTGATAAGGAAGAGGTCCCTGGTTCGAATCCAGGATCGCCCATCACACTCGGAACGCCCTGCAAATGGCGACTTTGACCCGTGTGAATAGAGCCGACGAGCTCGCTGGAGGAGCCATCCAAGGGCCA